>JANQKO010000210.1 GCA_028281075.1 Alphaproteobacteria bacterium
GAAAAACTCAGACGGTACATATGCGAGCCAACTAGAAAGCGGAAAAGCCAGGCCTTCACATATCAAACCGCCTAACTTAGCGCCTATGGGGACTGTCCCCATTATGAGTATCTGACGTCAAGTCATGGTGGTGGGCGCGGCGGCGGCGCGGTAGAGCAGCGCGTGGCGGCGGGCGATGGCGTCGACATCGGGGCCATAGCCGCCGCCGATGACGCCGGCGAGCGGCAGGCCGCGGGTCCGGCAGTCGTCGATCACCATGCGGTCGCGGGCGAGCAGGCCGGCATCGCTCAAGGCGAGCTTGCCCAACCGGTCGTCGGCATGCGGGTCGACACCGGCATTGTAGAAGACGAGATCGGGCCGGACGCGGGACCAGACCAGATCCAGGCTCTGGCGCAAGGTCGCCAGATAGGCGTCGTCGCCCATGCCGTCGGGCAGCGGCACGTCGAGATCGCCCGCCTCCTTGCGCACGGGATAGTTCTTCTGCCCGTGCATGGAGAAGGTGAAAACGGCGGCGTCGCCGCGGAAGATCTCGGCCGTGCCGTCGCCCTGATGCACGTCGAGATCGATCACCAGCATCTGCAGCGCCCGGCCGCGGGCCTGCATGACCCGGGCGGCGACGGCGACGTCGTTGAAGACGCAGAAGCCGGCGCCGGTGCCGCCGCGGGCATGGTGGCTGCCGCCGGCGGTGTTGCAGGCAAGCCCATGGTCCAGCGCCAGCTCGGCCGTCAGCACGGTGCCGGCGACGGCCAGCCGCGACCGCGCCACCAGCGCCGGCGTCAGCGGCAGGCCGATGCGGCGCACGGTCTCGGGCCCGGCCGTGAGGTCGAGGATATCGCCGACATATTCGGCGTCATGCGCCAGTTCCAGCCACCAGCGCGGGGCCGGCTCGGGCGCATGGCAGTCGCTGTCCGCCGCCAGGCCGTCGGCGCGCAGCAGCTCGATCAGCCGGCCGAACTTGTCCATGGGAAAGCGGTGGCCATCCGGCAGGCGGGCCACATAGGCCGGGTGGTGCACGACGGGCACGGGCATGTCAGCAAAGTGATATGGCGAACCGCCCCCGGCAAGCCGCTATGATCGCCGCCATGAACGATCGGACGCGGCCGGCGCGGCTCGAACCGGTCACGCACGGCCGGGTCTGGCGGCTGGCGGGACCGATCATCCTGTCGAACTCGACGGTGCCGCTGCTGGGCGCCGTCGACACCGCCGTGGTCGGGCACCTGCCGGCGGCCTATTACCTGGGCGCGGTCGCCGTCGGCGCCATGATCTTCACGATCATCTATTGGGCCTTCGGTTTCCTGCGGATGGGCACCACCGGGTTCACGGCGCAGGCGTTCGGCGCCGACGATGGCGACGAGGTACGGGCCAATCTGGGCCGGGCGCTGCTGCTCGCCGTCGTCTTCGGCCTCGCCGCGATCCTGTTGCAGGACGTGATCTCGGCGATCGCCTTCAGCCTGATCGACGCCAGCGCGGATGTCGAGCGGCTGGCGCGCGAGTACTTGGCGATCCGGATCTGGGGCGCGCCGGCGGCCCTGGCGAACTTCGCGCTGATGGGCTGGTTCATCGGCATCCGCAACACCCGCGCCGTGCTGATCCTGCAGATCGCCACCAACGGCATCAACATCGCGCTGACTCTGCTGTTCGTGATCGGCTTCGGCTGGGGCGTGCCGGGCGTGGCGCTGGGGACGCTGATCGCCGAATATGGCGGCGTCGCCATCGGGCTGGCGCTGGTGCCGAGCAATCTCAACGCCGTGGGCGGCCGCTTCCGGTGGGCGCGCATCGTGCTGCTGGAACGCCTGCGGCGGCTGCTGGCGGTGAACTTCGACATCTTCGTGCGCACCATGTGCGTGCTGATGGCCTTCGCCATCTTCAAGGCCCGCGGCGCCGCGGCCGGCGACGAGATCCTGGCGGCGAACGCGGTGCTGCTGAACTTCGTCAGCTTCCTCGCCTTCGGTCTCGACGGCTTCGCCTTCGCGGTCGAGGCGCTGGTCGGCGGCGCGGTCGGCGCCCGCGACCGCCAGGCGCTGCGCCAGGCCGTGCGGATGACGACGCTCTGGGCGCTGATCTGCGCGCTCGCCTATGCCGCGGTCTATGCCGGCGCCGGCTATCTGCTAATCAACCTGCTGACCGGCCTGCCGGACGTGCGCGCGCTGGCCGCGACCTATCAATGGTGGATCATCGCCATGCCGCTGATCGCGGTCTGGGGCTATCAGCTCGACGGCATCTTCATCGGCGCCACCCGCAGCGCCGACATGCGCAACATGATGCTGCTGTCGTTCGGCGTCTTTCTCGCCGCGCTCTACGCCTTCGAGCCGTTGCTGGGCAATCACGGCCTGTGGCTGGCCATGACGGCGTTCATGACCGCCCGCGCGGTCACGCTCGCCACCCGCTACCCGGCCCTGGAACGCAGCGTCGGGTAGCGGTTAGTACATGGCGGCGACGATGCCGCCGTCGATGGGGATGATGGCGCCGTTCATGTAGGCAGCGTCGTTGGAAGCGAGATAAATGGCGAGACCGGCGAGCTCGTCCGGCTCGCCCCAGCGGCCGACCGGCGTGCGGCTGGTGACCAGCGCGTTGAACGCGGCATCGTTCTTCAGCGCGACGTTCAGCTCGGTGGCGAAATAGCCCGGGCAGATCGCGTTCGCGGTGACGCCCTTCGGCCCGAACTCGGTGGCAAGCGCCTTGGTCAGGCCGGCGAGGCCGTGCTTGGTCGCGACATAGCCGGGAATCGTCGGCCGGGCGACGAAGCTCAGCACCGAGCCGACATTGATGATCCGGCCCCAGCCGCGATCGACCATGCCGCGCGCCGCCTCGCGGGCCAGCACGAAGCAGGCATTCAGGTTCACGTCCATCATGCGCAGCCAGTCGGCGTCCGACCATTCGAGCAGCGGCTGGCGGTGGACCATGCCGGCATTGTTGACCAGCACATCGAGGCCGTCCCGGCGGCCGGCGATCTCGGCGACGGCGGCCTTGGCGGCATCGAAGTCGGCGGCGTCGAAGGCGGCGGCCGAGGCCTGATGGCCGGCGGCCTCGAGCTCGGCCGCGCGTTCGGCGCAGGCCCCGGCATCGCGGGAATTGATCACCACATGCGCGCCGCTCTCGGCCAGCCCCCTGGCGATGGCCCAGCCCAGCCCGCGACTGCTGCCGGTCACCAGGGCGGTCCTGCCGGGAATGGCGAAACGATCACGCATGGGAATGGTCCTTCTTATTGGGTGTTGATGAAAGAGACGACATTATGGAGAAGTAGCCATCAAGGGCGATTATCGCCGGTTAACGCCCCCTCTCCCGCCTGCGGGAGAGGGTCGGGGTGAGGGCCGAACGAGCCCGCGATTTTGGTCAGGACGCCATCGGTATTCTTCAACACATCATTGTTCCAGAACCGCAAGACACGGAAGCCCTGACCCTCCAGCCAACTTGATCGAACGGCATCTTCCGCCACGGCATCGACGTGCTGGCCGCCATCGATTTCGACGACGAGCATCTCTTCCAGGCACACGAAGTCGACGACGTAGCGGCCGATAGCGTACTGCCGGCGGAATTTGCGGCCTTTGAGCCGGCGGTCGCGCAGGCCATACCAGAGCCTGCGTTCCGCGTCGGTCAGGTCGCGACGCAGCGCGCGGGCGTTCTTGGTCGGCTTCTTTTTCCACATCACCATGGGCCCTCACCCTCCCACGAGCTTACGCTCGCGGGCCCCTCCCTCTCCCGCAAGCGGGAGAGGGGCTATTAGCACCTGCGATCACGCCCCTCTACATCACGGCGCCGACGGTCCAGGGGACGAACTCGTCGTCGCCGAAGCCGAGCGCCTCGCTCTTGGTCTGCTCGCCCGACGCGGTGCGCAGGATCTTGTCGAAGATCTTCTCGCCCATCTCGGCAACCGTCGCCTCGCCGTCGACGACCAAGCCGCAATTGATGTCCATGTCCTCGGCCATGCGATTGTACATGGCCGAGTTGGTGGCGAGCTTGAGCGACGGCGTCGGCTTGCAGCCGAACACCGAGCCCCGGCCGGTGGTGAAGCAGCAGACATTGGCCCCGCCCGCGACCATGCCCGTCACCGAGGCCGGGTCGTAGCCCGGCGTGTCCATGAACACGAATCCCCTGGCGGTGATCGGCTCGGCATAGCCATAGACGTCGACCAGGTTGGTGGTGCCGCCCTTGGCCGCGGCGCCCAGCGACTTCTCCAGGATCGTGGTCAGGCCGCCGGCCTTGTTGCCGGGCGAAGGGTTGTTGTTCATCTCGCCCTTGTTGCGGGCGGTGTAATCCTCCCACCAGCGGATCTTGTCGATCAGCTTCTCGCCGACCGCGCGGCTGACGGCGCGGCGGGTAAGCAGGTGCTCGGCGCCATAGATTTCCGGCGTCTCGGCGAGGCAGGCGGTGCCGCCGTGCCGGACCAGCAGGTCGGCCGCAGCGCCGAGCGACGGATTGGCGCTGATGCCGGAATAGGCGTCCGAACCGCCGCATTCCAGCGCCAGGATCAGGGCGCTCGCCGGCACGGTCTCGCGCGTCGCCCGGTTGGCGGCCGGCAGCATCTCGTTCACGCGGGCGACGCCCTCCCTGACCGTCGCCGCCGTGCCGCCGGTGTCCTGGATGGTCATGGCATGCAGCGCCTCGCCCATCTCCAGGCCCTCGTTCTCCATCAGCGCGCCGATCTGGTTCGCCTCGCAGCCGAGCCCGACGACCATCACCGCGGCGAAGTTCGGATGCCGGGCATAGCCGGCGATCGTCCGCTGCAGGGCCTCGTAGCCCTCGCCCGAGGCCGCCATGCCGCAGCCGGTGCCGTGGGTCAGGGCGACAACGCCGTCGACATTCGGATAGTCACCGAGCGCGCCGCCCCGGAACGTGTCGGCGATATAGCGCGCGACGGTCGCCGAGCAGTTCACGCTGGTCAGCACGCCGATATAATTGCGCGTCGCCACCCGGCCGTCGGCGCGCACGATGCCCTGGAACGTGGCCCGCCCGGCGTCGTCGACATACGGCGTCGGACGGGCGTCCTGGCCGAACAGGTAGTCGCGCGCGAAATCACGGACCTCGACATTCTGCGTATGCACATGCGCGCCGGGCGCGATGTCGGCCGTCGCGAAGCCGATGATCTGGGCATATTTCACCACCGGCTCGCCGGCCGCGATCGCCGCCGTCGCGATCTTGTGTCCGGCCGGCACGTGCCCCGCGGCCGTCACGCCCTCGTCCGGCAGGTCCGTGCCGGGCAGGATGTCGGCCCGCGCGACGACGACGTTGTCGGCGCCATGAAGCCGGAAGGCCAGCGGCTGCTTGTCGCTCATGATGTCGTTCCCCTGGGCTGATGGGTTCGTCCGGCGCCGGGCCCCGGGACGTGGCGCGCAGCATACCCCAATCCGGCCGTGGCCGTCATGGGCGGTAACAATTTCGTGCCCAGCCGGTCCGCCGGGGAAGCATCGGCGCCGGCCAGCGTATAATGAGCATTCGCCCATTTCCGAGGGACAGGACGTCAATGATGCGAATCCCCGCCATCCTGGCGCTGGCCGGCGCGATCACGCTCGGCGGTGCCCTGGCCGGCGCGCCGGCGCTGGCGGCCCAGAGCGACGAGCGCGAGGCCGTCGGCACGCCCGAAGACCCGAACTGGAGCGCCGCGAAACGGCTGGTCGCGGCCAGGGACTATGACGGCGCGGCGCCGCTGCTGCGCCAGGTCGTGGCCGCCGATCCGAAGAATGCCGACGCCTTCAACTATCTCGGTTATATCAACAGCCGCAATGGCGAGACCGACGCGGCGTTGCGCTATTACCGGCAGGCGCTGGCGATCAAGCCGTCGCACCGGGGCGCCAACGAATATCTGGGCGAGCTCTATCTCAAGCTCGGCGACCTGCCGGCGGCGGAAGCGCGGCTGAAGGTCCTGGACGACGCCTGCTTCTTCGGCTGCAGCGAATACACCCAGCTCAAGAAGGCGATCGCCGACTACAAGACGACCGGCACGTTCGTCCCGCGGAAGGACGGCTGACGGCCAGGGGATCGCCGGCGGACCGGACCCCGGCCGTCGTGGCGCGGCGGCGGACGCGCCGCTATGCTGCGCCCCTTGCCCCTGTCCGCAACCGCGAGCCCGCCATGTCCCTCGACCCGCAGATCGAATATGTCCTCGAGCTGGTGAAGAACGCCGGCTATCCGGAATTGTGCGACCTGTCGCCGGCCGAGGCGCGGGCACAGTTCGAGCAGACGGTGACGGCGCTGGACGCCGAGCCGGCCGAGATCCTCGACAGCGGCGACCAAACCGTCGACGGGCCGCGCGGACCGATCCCGGTCCGGATCTATCGGCCGCGCGCGTCCGACACGGCCCTGCCGGTGCTGCTGTGGCTGCACGGTGGCGGCTTCGTCATCGGCGGGCTCGAGAGCTACGACTCGATCTGCCGGGCGCTGGCGACCAGGGCCGACTGCATCGTCGTTTCGGTCGACTACCGGCTGGCGCCGGAACACCCGTTTCCGGCCGCGCCCGAGGACTGCTACGCGGCCCTGCAATGGACGGCGGCGCGGGCGCACGAATTCGGCGGCGATCCCGCCCGGATCGCGGTCGCCGGCGACAGCGCCGGCGGCAACCTGAGCGCGGTGACGGCGATCGCGGCGCGCGACGGCGACGGTCCCGACCTGGTCTTCCAGCTCCTGGTCTATCCCTGCACCGCGCCGGCGCCGGATACGGCATCGCATCACGACTTCGCCGAGGGCTACCTGCTGACGCGGCGCAACATCGAATGGTTTTACAGCCTCTACACGCCCAACCCGGCCGACCGCCGGGATCCGCGCTACGCGCCGCTGCTCTGCCCGGACCTGTCGGGCCTGCCGCCGGCCTTGGTCATCGTCGCCGGCCACGACCCGCTGCGCGACGAAGGCATCGCCTATGCCGAACGGCTGCAGGAAGCGGGCGTGGCGGTCGAGCTGACCAACTATACCGGCATGATCCACGGCTTCTATTCCATGGCCGGCGCCGTCGACGCCGGCCGCGCGGCCATCGATCAATCCGCCAAGGCGTTGCGCGCCGCCTTCGCGCCGCGTTAACCCACGTTAACGCCGCCGCCGGCCGGCCGTTTCGAACCGCCGGAAAACGGCCGGTTTTCCGTTGCCGATGCCCCCGATCGGCGGGCCGCGCTTCATGGCCGGTTAACGGCTTGGATACCGCGGAGATGCTATCCAGGCCGAAAGGTGGGACATACATGTTGGTAAAGACCAGTAAGCGGTCGGCCGATCGCGCCAACCGCCGACGCGACAAGCGCCGGACACTACCGCAACTGACGGTCCGGTTCGACGGCAAGACCTACACCACGCTCGACTGGAGCATGGGCGGCTTCGCGATCAAGGGCTATGGCGGCCGGCGGCGCGAGGAAGACGAGTTTCCGGTCGAGCTGTCCGCGGAAGTCAGCGGCCGGGAACTGAGCGCGCTGATGATCGCCACCGCCGTCCGGCGGGACCGCAAGACGGGCCTGTTCGCGGCCTATTTCAGCCGCTTCTACGACGACGCCTTCGGGATCCTGGAGCAGATCGCGACGCGGCGCATCCGCCGCTAGGGCGCCGCCCACCGCCGCCGCGCCCGGCGGCCTTCAGAGAATCTTCAACACGTTTTCCGGCGGGCGGCCCAGCGCGGCCTTGCCGTTCGCCAGCACGACCGGCCGTTCGATCAGCTTCGGGTGCGCCACCATGGCGGCGATCAGGTCGGCGTCGCCGAGCCTGTCGTCGTCGAGCCCGTTCGCCTTGTACTCGGCCTCCTTGCGCCGCATCAGCTCGCGCGGGCCGAGGCCGAGCAGGCCGAGGATCTTCTTCAGCTCCGCCGCGCTCGGCGGCGTTTGCAGATATTCGACGATCGTCGGCTCGACGCCGTTGTCGCGCAGCAGCGCCAGCGTCTGCCGGGATTTGCTGCATCGCGGATTGTGGTAGATCGTCACGCCCATGTTTCACCCTCCGAAAACGACCCGAGAACGCCGGACCGCGTCATACCACGGATTGGCCGGGATCGTCTCCGGCGGCCAGACCGGCGTGGACCGGGCCGCGCTCGATGCCGCGCGGGCGGCCGGCCTTGCGGTCGGCGGCTGGTGTCCACGCGGCCGCTGGGCCGAGGACGGGCGGATCGACGAGCGCTATCCGCTGCGGGAGACGCCGCTCGCCCGGGTCTGCCAGCGCACCTTGTGGAACATCCGCGACAGCGACGGCACGCTGGTGCTGACCCGCGCGCGGCCGCGCGGCGGCACGGCCCTGACCGCGCGG
>JANQKO010000217.1 GCA_028281075.1 Alphaproteobacteria bacterium
TGCAAGAGCAGCTGTTACCAAACCGACTTTGATGTTGGCGGACGGACCCACCTCTTCCCTTGATGATGATAACGCCGCCGGTGGTGATCCTCGGGCAGGCCGGCACCGACCGGCTGCACAAGGAAAGCCACCAGAACATGGATTCGATCGCCATGTACGACCCCATCAGCAAGTGGGCGCACTCGGTGACCAATCCCGAGAACATCCCCGAGGTGACCCGCAAGGCGTTCAAGATCGCCGAGCAGGAGAAGCCCGGCGCCACGGTGATCGAGCTGCCGGAGGACCTGATGAAGCATCAGGTCAAGGGCCTGAAGCCGATGGCCGCGCGCAAGACCCGGCGCGCCGCCGCCGACTACAAGGTTATCGCCCAGGCCGTCGACATGATCGCGAAAGCGAAGAACCCGATCGTGCTGGCCGGCAATGGCGCCGTGCGCAAGCGCGCCGCCAAGCAGCTCGCGCGCTTCGCCCGCAAGACCGGCATCGGCGTCGTCAACACCTTCATGGGCAAGGGCGCGGTGCCGCGCACCGATCCGCACTGCCTGTTCACCATGGGCCTGCAGGGCAAGGACCACATCATGCCGGCGATGAACAGCGCCGACCTGGTGATCTCGATCGGCTACGACCTGGTCGAATACAGCCCCGAGCACTGGAACAAGACGCCCGGCAACAAGAAGGTGATCCATATCGACTTCTGGCCGGCCGAGGTCGACAACGCCTATCCCGTCGACTGCGAGATCGTCTCCGACGTCGCCGACGCGCTCTGGCAGTTGAACGAGGAGCTGAACGCGCGCTTCGAGGGCAAGCTGCCGCTGTTCGACATCAAGGCGCGCGCCAAGCTGCGCAAGACCATCGCCGACGATTTCGCCATGGAGAAGAACGCCAGGGGCTTCCCCATGAAGCCGCAGAAGATCCTCTGGGAGGTGCGCAACATTCTCGGCCCCGACGACATTCTCTTGAGCGACGTCGGCGCGCACAAGATGTGGATCTCGCGCTACTACCAGTGCGACGACCCCAACACCTGCCTGATCTCGAACGGCTTCTGCACCATGGGCTTCGCCATGCCGGGCTCGATCGGCGCCAAGATCGCCTATCCCGACAGGAAGGTGATGTCGATCAGCGGCGATGCCGGCTTTCTCATGAACGTGCAGGACCTGGAGACGGCGGCGCGGCTGAAGCTGAACATCGTCGCCATGGTCTGGCTCGACGGCGAGTACGGCCTGATCAAGTGGAAGCAGCAGAACCAGTTCAACGGCAAGCACTCCGAGCTGGCCTTCAACAATCCCGACTTCAGCGCGCTGGCCAAGGCCTTCGGCATCTGGGGCAAGGAGATCAAGAAGGCGGACGAGCTGGTGCCGGCGCTGAAGCAGGCCTTCCGGCAAAAGGGCCCGGCGCTGATCGCCGTGCCCGTCGACTACCGCGAGAACCTGAAGCTGACCAAGCGCCTGGGCAAGATCGAGCTGGTGATCTGACGGCCGCCGCCGCGGCAGCGAGATGAAACTCGCGACCTTCACGGAGGCCGGTATCACGCGCATCGGCGTGGTCGAGGGCGACCACGTCGTCGACCTCGCCGCCGCGGCCCCGGACCTGCCGGCCGACATGACCGAGTTTCTCGCCATGGGCGAGGACGGGTTGGCGGCGGCGCGGGCGGCGGCCGGGCGCGGCCCGCGGCTGCCGCTCGATGCCGTGACACTGGAGGCGCCGGTCCCGCGGCCGGGCAAGTTCCTGGCCGTCGGCCTGAACTATGCCGAGCATATTCGCGAGATGGGCGCGGCGACGCCGGCGTTCCCGAGCTGCTTCGCCAAGATGCGGACCTGCATCAACCGGCCGTTCGGCGAGGTGCACCGGCCGCGGGTCAGCGATTCGCTGGACTACGAGGGCGAGCTTGGCCTGGTGATCGGCCGGCGCTGCCGGCACGTGCCGAAGGACCGGGCGCCCGAGGTCGTCGCCGGCTATGTCGTGGTCAACGACTTCACGGTGCGGGAATGGGTCACGAAGACGCCGCAGGTGGTGATCCCGAAGAGCTTCGACACGCACGGGCCGTTCGGTCCCTGGCTGGTGACGCCGGACGAGGCCGGCGATCCGAACCGGCTCGGCGTCCGCACCTGGGTCAATGGCGAATTGCGGCAGGACGGCAACACGTCCGACATGACCTTCGACTGTTATGACCTGATCGAGATCCTGTCGCGGGCGGTGACGCTGGAGCCCGGCGACGTGCTGACCACCGGCACGCCGCCCGGCGTCGGCGAGGGCTTCACGCCGAAGCGTTATCTGCGGCCCGGCGACGTGGTAAAGGTCGAGATCGAGACGATCGGCGCCATCGAGAACCGGATCGTCGACGAGCCGGAGGAAACCGCGGTCTACTGACCGCCGGCTGGACGCAGGGTATTAACCCGGCCGCTGCTCGTCGTGCTCCTCGGCCTGGGCCTGCAGCAGGGCACGGTTGAGGGCGCGCAGGACGTCCTTGTGGTGGACGATGCCGATGACGTGCATGTGCGCCGGGCTGTCGACGACGGCGAGGTGGTCCTCGCCGCGGACGTCCATCAGCGCCAGCGCGTCCTCCAGCGGGTCGTCCGCCGTCAGCACGACCGGATTGCCACGGACCACATCACGCGCGTTCACCAGGTGATCGAGGCTGGCGTCGAAGGCGACTTCCTTCAGGTCGGCGAACGAGAGCTGGCCGACCAGGCGGGCATCGCCGTTGACGACCAGGAAGGTGACGTGCGGCATGGCCTGCAGCTTGCGCTTGATCTGGCCGACCGGCGCCGCCTCGTCGATGGTCTCGAAATCGTTCGCGATCACCTCGCGCACCGTCAGCGCCTGCAGCAGATGCCGGGCCCGGCCGCCGCGCAGGTCGAGGCCGCGCCGGCGCAGTTGCCAGTGGAAGAAGCTGCCGCCCATGACCTGCTGCACCAGCACCGAGGCGACCGAGGTCGCCACCATCACGCCGATGGTCATGCGATAGTCGCTGGTCAGCTCGAAGACGATCAGGATGGTCGAGATCGGCGCGCCCAGGACGGCGGCGGCCAGCGCGCTCATGCCGACCATGGCGTAGGCGCCGTGCCCGGCCGCCAGGTCGGGAAACGCGGCCGCCGCGATTATGCCGAAGGCGCCGCCGGTCATGGCGCCCAGGAACAGCGACGGCGAGAACACGCCGCCGCCGAAGCGGCAGCCGAGCGACGTCGCCGTCGCCGCGGTCTTGACGACGATCAGCGCGATCAGCAGCCAGAGCGGAAGCTGCTCCTTCAGCGCCGCGTCGGTCGCCTCGTAGCCGACGCCGAGGACGTGCGGAAAGTAGACGGCGACGGCGCCGACCGCCAGACCGCCGGCCACCGGCTTCAGCCAGACCGGCACGTCGACCCGGTCGACCACGTCGGTCGCGAAGTTGATCGACCACATGAAGACGATGGCGATCAGCGCGCAGACCAGTCCCAGCAACAGGAAGGCCGGAAACTCCCAGAGGCTGACGATGGCGTATTCCGGGACGATGAAGGCCGGCAGCGCGCCGAGATGGATGCGGCTGACCACCGTGCCGGCGACCGAGGCGATCACCACCGGCGCGAAGGTGGACAGCGCATAATGGCCGATCACCACTTCCAGCGCGAAGAACACGCCGGCGATCGGCGCGTTGAACGACGCCGCCACGGCCGCGGCGACGCCGCAGCCGAGCAGCGTGCGGGCATGCGCCGGGCTGAGACGCAGATAGCGCGAGAACCCGGACGCGATCGCCGCGCCCAGATGCACCATCGGCCCCTCGCGGCCGGTGGAGGCGCCGGCGCCGAGCGAGGTGATGCTGATCAGGGCCGCGGTCAGCGCCGTGCGCAGCCGCATGCGGCCGTTGTTCAGCGCCGTCGCCTCGATCACGTCGGCGACGCCCTGCGGCCGCTGGTTCGGCATCAGGAACTGCAGCAGCAGGCCGACGACCAGGCCGCCGGCCACCGGCACGGCCATGACCTGCCACCAGGGCAGCAGCATGGCGCGGCTGAACACATCCTCGGTGACGAAGCCGAAGCCCAGCCACTGCACGCCGCCGATGGCGAGCCGGAAGCCGATGGCGGCATAGGCGACCGCGACACCGGCCACGAGGGCCAGGACCGACAGGACGACCTGCTCGTGATGGGTAAACCGCTCGAGGCGGTCGGTAAGCGAACCCAGCCGCATTGCCCGCGCGG
>JANQKO010000275.1 GCA_028281075.1 Alphaproteobacteria bacterium
GGCCGGGTCTTCCCCTACCTGTTCCCGATGCTGACGAACTACTGGTCGCAGAACACGGCCAAGATCAAGTTCATCGGCATGCAGGAAGGCGGCATGGAGAACCTGAAGGGCAAGAAGATCGCCAACGTTCACCATGACTCGGCTTATGGCAAGGAAACCCGCCCGGTGCTGGAGAAACAGGCCGAGAGATACGGCTTCGAGGTCAAGCACTTCCCGGTCGTGCATCCGGGTCTCGACCAGAAGGCGATCTGGCTGCAGATCGGCCGGCAGTACAAGCCCGACTGGGTGATCCTGCGCGGCTGGGGCGTGATGAACCCGACGGCGCTGAAGGAAGCCAAGCGCGTCGGCTTCGCGCGCGACAAGATGGTCGGCGTCTGGTGGTCCGGCGCCGAGGAGGACACCGTGCCGGCCGGCGACGCGGCGGAAGGCTATATCGCCGCCGGGTTCCACGGCTCCGGCACCGACTTCGGCGTGGTCCAGGACGTGCTGAAGCATGTCTACGACGCCGGCGACGGCGAGCTGCCGCGCGAGCGTGTCGGCTCGATCTACTACAACCGGGCGCTGGCCTGGGCCATCGTCTCGTCCGAGGCCGTGCGCGAGGCCATGAACATGTTTGGCAACCGGCCGGTCTCCGGCGCCGAGGTGCAGCAGGCGCTCGAGAACCTCGACATGTCGGCCGACCGCATCGCCAAGCTGGGCGCCACCGGCCTGGTGCCGCCGTTCAAGCTGAGCTGCAAGGACCATGAAGGCGGCGCCGCCGTGAAGTTCCAGCAGTGGACGGGCGGCAAATGGGTCGAGATCACCGACTGGGTCGCCACCGACAGCGCCATGGTCCGGCCGATGATCGAGGCCTCCGCGGCGAAATACGCCAAGGAAAAAGGCATCGCCATGCGGTCCTGCTCGTAGAGCACGGAAATGCCGCGGCCCTCACCCTCCCACGGGCTGACGCCCGCGGGTCCCTCCCTCTCCCGCTTGCGGGAGAGGGTTGGGGTGAGGGCACCGGCGATTGTCCTGAGATTCGGTGTCTGCAAGTAACCGAGTATCCCATGACCACTGAACCCCTTCTCTCGGTCAACAATATCGAGGTCATCTACGACCACGTGATCCTGGTCCTGAAGGGGGTCTCGCTGTCGGTGCCGGCGGGCGGTGTCGTCGCCCTTCTCGGCGCCAACGGCGCCGGCAAGACGACGACGCTGAAATCGATCTCCAACCTGCTGCAGTCCGAGCGCGGCGAGATCACCAAGGGCGTGATCACCTATGACGGCGACAAGGTCAACGGCCTGCCGCCGTCCGAGATGGTCAAGCGGGGCGTCGTCCAGGTCATGGAAGGGCGTCACTGCTTCGAGCACCTGACCGTCGAGGAGAACCTGCTGACCGGGGCCTATACGCGCGGCGACGGCCGTGCCGCGGTGCAGCGGGATATCGAGTTGGTCTACACCTATTTCCCCCGCCTGGCCGAGCGCCGCGACAGCCAGGCCGGCTATATCTCCGGCGGCGAGCAGCAGATGACGGCGATCGGCCGGGCGCTGATGGCCAAGCCGCGACTGATCCTGCTGGACGAGCCGTCCATGGGCCTGGCGCCGCAGCTCGTCGAGCAGATCTTCGAGATCGTCGCGCGCCTGAACAAGGAAGTCGGCGTCAGCTTCCTGCTGGCCGAGCAGAACGCCACCGCCGCCTTGCGTTTCGCCGATTACGGCTACGTTCTCGAAAACGGCCGCGTGGTGCTCGACGGCGACGCCAGGGCGCTGTCGGAGAACGAGGACGTGAAGGAATTCTATCTCGGCTTCTCCGGCGGCGATCGCAAGAGTTTCCGGGACGTCAAGCATTACCGCCGGCGCAAGCGCTGGCTTGCCTGACCGGTCCGGCGAGCCACGGCCGCCGCGTGACGCCACGGCCGTTATCGCCTATGGTCATGTGACAAGGGGCCCGAGACGATGAGCGGCGCTGACACCTACTACGACGATCTCGAAACGCGCGATCCGGCGTCGCGCGACGCGGCGCAGATGGACGCGCTCAGCGGCCAGATCGCGCACGCCAAGCGCAACGCCGACTATTACGGCCGCGTCTTCGCCGATGTCGAGCCCGGCGACATCGACAGCCGCGCGGCGCTGGCGCGATTGCCGGTGCTGCGCAAATCCGATCTCGCCGCGACGCAGAAGGCGGCGCCGCCGCTCGGCGGCCTCAATGCCGTGCCGCTGAGCAAGCTGCGGCACATCTTCGCCTCGCCGGGCGGCATCTACGAGCCCGACGGCCATGGCAGGGATTACTGGCGCTTCGGCCGGGCGCTCTGGGCCGCCGGCGTGCGGCCGGGCGACATCGTCCACAACACCTTCTCCTATCACCTGACGCCGGCGGCGCAACTGGTCGAGAGCGGCGCGCACGCCATCGGCTGCCCGGTGTTCCCCGGCGGCGTCGGCAACACGGAGATCCAGGTCCAGGTCATCGCCGACGTCGGCTGCACGGCCTATGCCGGCACGCCGTCCTTCCTGCGCATCCTGCTGCAGAAGGCGGCGGAGACCGGCGCCGACCTGTCCTGCCTGAAGAAGGGCCTGGTCGGCGGCGAGGCGCTGCCGCCCAGCCTGCGGCGGGAGCTTTCGGGCCACGGCGTCGATGTGCTGCAGTCCTACGGCACCGCCGACCTCGGCTCGGTCGCCTACGAGTCGCCGGCCATGGACGGCCTGATCATCGACGAGGGCGTGCTGGTCGAGATCGTCCAGCCCGGCACCGGCGATCCGGTCGCCGACGGCGAGGTCGGCGAGGTCGTCGTCACCACCTTCAGCGAGGTCTATCCGCTGATCCGTTTCGCCACCGGCGATCTCTCGGCCGTGCTGCCCGGCACCAGCCCCTGCGGCCGCACCAACATGCGCATCAAGGGCTGGATGGGCCGCGCCGACCAGTCGACCAAGGTCAAGGGCATGTTCGTGCATCCCAGCCAGGTGATGGAGATCGCCCGCCGCCATCCCGAGATCAAGGGCGCGCGCCTGGTCGTCGACAGCGTCGACAATACCGACGTGATGACGCTGAAATGCGTCGTCGAGGCGGGTGGTGATGGCCTGAGTCAGGCCATCGCCGAAAGCATCCAGACGGTGACCAAGCTGCGCGGCGGCGTCGCGTTCGTCGCCGCCGATGACCTGCCGGCCGACGGCAAGGTCATCGACGACATCCGCAGCTACGCGTGAGGCGGGCTGTTTTCGTTCGGCGTCGAAATCCGTGAAGGCGCGCGGTCGGCGACGGCCGGACGCGCCATGACACCGCCGGCATGACCCTCGTCGGCGAGAACCTGGCCTGCATCCGCGGCGAGCGCCCGGTCTTCGCCGGCCTGTCGTTCGAGCTTGCCCCCGGCGGCGCCCTGGTGCTGCGCGGGCCGAACGGGGCCGGCAAGTCCAGCCTGCTGCGCATCGCCGCGACCCTGCTGAAGCCGGCCGACGGCCGCCTGCTCTGGGACGGCCGGCCGGCCGGCGACGATATCGAGGCCTATCGCGGCGCCTGTGCCTATGTCGGCCACCTGGACGCGGTGAAGCCGGTGCTGACCGTGGCCGAGAACGTCGCTTTCTGGACGCGCCTGCGGGGCGCGGGCGATATCGCCGCCGCCCTCGAACGCCTCGGCGTCGCCCATCTCGCCGACGTGCCGGCCGGCCTGCTGTCGGCCGGCCAGCGCAAGCGCACCGCGCTTGCCCGCCTGCTGACCTCGGCCACCCGGCTCTGGCTGCTGGACGAGCCGACGGTGTCGCTGGACAGCGACGGCGTCGCCGCGCTGGAAGCGGCCATCGCCGCGCACCGGGCCGGCGGCGGCATGGTGATGCTGGCGACCCATGTCGACCTGGACCTGCCGGGCGCCATGGCGCTGCGGCTGGGCCGGCGGGCCGCCGCATGAGGGAATTCGCCGCCATCCTCGGCCGCGACCTGCGCGTCGCCGTGCGCCAGGGCAGCGCCACGGTCCTGGTCGTGGTGTTCTTCGTGATCACGGTGACGCTGTTTCCGCTGGGCGTCGGACCGGAACTGAACATCCTCGCCCGGATCGCGCCCGGCGTGATCTGGGTCGCCGCCCTGCTGGCGGCGCTGCTGTCGCTCGACCGGCTGTTCCAGGCCGATCTGGAGGACGGCAGCCTGGAGCAGATGGCGCTCGCCGGCCCGCCGCTGGAGATCGCCGTGCTGGCCAAGGTGGCGGCGCACTGGCTGACCACGGGCGTGCCGCTGATCCTGGCCGCGCCGGTGCTGGCCGTGCTGTTGAACATGGACGGCCGGGGCTTCCTGGTCCTGGTCGCCGCCATGGCGCTGGGCACGCCGGTGCTCAGCCTGATCGGCGCCATCGGCGCGGCGCTGACGGTGAATATCCGGCGCGGCGGCGTGCTGCTGTCGCTCCTGGTCCTGCCGCTCTATGTCCCGGTGCTGATTTTCGGCGTCGGCGCCATTGACGCGGCCGTGTTTGGCCTTGGCGGCCAGGCCAATCTATTGTTGCTGGGCGCGCTGCTGCTGGCGGCCGTGACGCTGTGTCCACTGGCCAGCGCCGCGGCCTTGCGGCTGGCGCTGGAATAGGGCCATTCGCCGCAGTATCTTGTGGCCTGGGGGCTGGGTCGCTATGTGAGGATGAGCAGGTCGAGGAATGCATCGTTTCGCCAACCCAACCCGGTTCATGCGGCTGTCGGCCCGGATTCTGCCCTGGGCGGCGGGCCTGGCCCTGGTGCTGACGCTCGCCGGGCTGGTCTGGGGCCTGGGCTACGCGCCGCCCGACTACCAGCAGGGCGATACCGTGCGCATCATGTTCGTGCACGTGCCGGCCGCCTGGATGGCGATGTTCAGCTACACCTTCATGGCCGTCGCCAGCGCCACGGCGCTGATCTGGAAGCACCCGCTGGCCGATTTCTCGGCCAAGGCGGCGGCGCCCATCGGCGCCTGCTTCACCTTCATCGCGCTGGTCACCGGCTCGCTCTGGGGCCAGCCCATGTGGGGCACCTGGTGGGTCTGGGACGCGCGCCTGACGTCGGTTCTGGTCCTGTTCTTCCTCTATCTCGGCTACATGGCGCTGTGGCAGGCCATCGAGGATCCGCAGAAGGCCTCGCGGGCGGCCGCGATCCTGGCGCTCGTCGGCTTCGTCAACGTGCCGATCATCAAGTTTTCCGTCGACTGGTGGTACACGCTGCATCAGCCGGCCAGCGTTCTGCGCCTGGACGGCCCGGCCATTCACCCGAGCATTCTCTGGCCGCTGCTGGTCATGGCGCTGGCCTTCAAGGCCTATTTCGTGACCGTCCTGCTGGTGCGGATCCGGTCCGAGATCAACCTGCGCAAGATCCGCGCCATGCAGCAGGCCCGGATCGCCGAGGAGGTCGGCTTCGCGGCGCCGCCGGCGGCCGAAATCACGGGGCGGACATGAGCGAGTTCCTGGCCATGGGCGGCTACGCGGCCTTCGTCTGGCCGTCCTACCTGATCGCCGCCATCGTCATGCTCGGCCTGCTGGTCGTGTCGGTCCGCACCTGGCGCGACAGCAAATCGACGCTCGAGAAGCTGCAGGACGGCCGCCGCGACCGGCGCCGTCCGCGGGACGGCGCGACATGACGCGCAAGCGCCGCCGCCTCTATTTCGTCCTGGCCGGGATGGTCACGCTCGGCCTGGCGACGACGCTCGTGCTGATCGCCTTCCAGGACAATCTGGTATTCTTCTATTCGCCGAGCGACGTGGTCGAGAAGGGCGTCGAGCCGGATCGGCGGTTCCGCATCGGCGGCCTGGTCGAGGAGAACAGCGTCACCCGCACCGATGGTGACATCACGGTGGCGTTCCGCGTGACCGATCAGGTGCACGCGGTGCCGGTGGTGTTCCGCGGCCTGCTGCCGGACCTGTTCCGCGAGGGCCAGGGCATCGTCGCCGAGGGGACGCTGAACGGCCAGGGCGTCTTCGTCGCCAGCGAGGTGCTGGCCAAGCATGATGAGAATTACATGCCGCCCGAGGTCGCCGACGCGCTGAAGCGGGCCGGCCAATGGCAGGGGGAAGAAAAATGAGCGACGGCAAAGTCGACGTGATCCAGACCGTGCCCATGCCGGCCTTCGCCGCCGAGCGGCTGGCCGAGTTGTTCACGGTGCACCATCTCTGGCAGGCCGATGACGCCGACCGTTTTTTCGCCGATGCGCGCGACCGGGTGCGCGGCGTCGCCGCCTCCGGGCCCGGCCCGCTCGACCGCGCCTTCATGGACAAGCTGCCGAAGCTCGAAATCATCGCCAACTTCGCCGTCGGCGTCGATGCCGTGGACCTGGACGCCGCGCGCGAGAAGAAGGTCATCGTCACCAACACGCCCGATGTCCTGACCGACTGCGTCGCCGACTTCGCCATGGGCATGGTGATCGCGGTGATGCGCCGGGTGGCCCAGGGCGACCGCTACGTGCGCGCCGGGCGCTGGGCGACCAAGGGCGATCTGATGCTGGCCACGTCGCTGAAGGGCAAGACGCTCGGCATCGTCGGCCTCGGCCGCATCGGCAAGGCGCTGGCCCGGCGGGCCGAGGCCTTCGGCATGACGATCGTCTATCACGGCCGCAACCCGCAGGCCGAGGTCGACTATGCCTATCAGGCCACGCCGGCGGCGCTGGCCGCGGCCTGCGACTGCCTGGTGCTGACCTGTCCCGGCGGCGCCGGCACCCATCATCTGGTCGATGCCGACGTGCTGCGGGCGCTCGGCCCGAATGGCTTCCTGGTCAACGCCGCGCGCGGCAGCGTGGTCGACGAGGCGGCGCTGATCGCGGCGCTCACCGACGGCGTCATCGCCGGGGCGGCGCTCGACGTGTTCGCGGACGAGCCGCACGTGCCGGCGGCGCTGCTGCCGATGGAGAATGTCGTGCTGCAGCCGCACCAGGCCAGCGCCACCTACGAGACGCGCAAGGCCATGGGCGACCTGATGATCGACAACCTGGTCGCGCATTTCGCCGGCGACCCGCCGCTGACGCCAGTGATCTGACGCGCGGCCGAACGAATGTCCGCCACGACCGTTTTGAGGATGGAACCGACGCCGAAGGACGATTGCCGTCATGATCCCTGAAATCGGCCAGTTCGCCATGATCCTGGCGCTTGTCGTCGCCGTCGTGCAGGGCACGCTGCCGCTGGTCGGCGCGCATCGCGGCGATCCCGGCTGGATCGCTATCGCCCGTCCGGCCGCGATCGTGCAGGTGCTGCTGGTCGCGCTCGCCTTCGCCTGCCTGACGCACGCCTACGTGGTCTCGGACTTCTCGGTCCTGAACGTCGCCAACAACTCGCATTCGGCCAAGCCGATGCTCTACAAGATCTCCGGCGTCTGGGGCAATCACGAGGGCTCGCTGCTGCTCTGGGTGCTGATCCTGGCGCTGTTCGGCAGCGCCGTGGCGGTCTTCGGCGGCAACCTGCCGGAGGCCTTCCGCGCCCGGGTGCTGGCCGTGCAGTCGCTGATCGCGGTCGGCTTCCTGGCTTTCACCATCTTCACCTCGAACCCGTTCGAGCGCCTGGTGCCGGCGCCCATCGACGGCAACGGCCTGAACCCGCTGCTGCAGGACCCCGGCCTCGCCTTCCACCCGCCGTTCCTCTATCTCGGCTATGTCGGCTTCTCCATGGCCTTTTCGTTCGCCGTCGCGGCGCTGATCGAGGGCCGGGTCGAGCCGGCCTGGGCGCGCTGGGTGCGGCCCTGGACGCTCGCCGCCTGGTGTTTTTTGACCATCGGCATCGGGCTCGGTAGCTGGTGGGCCTATTACGAGCTCGGCTGGGGCGGCTGGTGGTTCTGGGACCCGGTCGAGAACGCGTCCTTCATGCCCTGGCTCGCGGGTACGGCGCTGCTGCATTCGGCCATCGTCGTCGAGAAGCGCGACGGTCTGAAGAACTGGACCATCCTGCTGGCGATCCTGACCTTCTCGCTCAGCCTGCTCGGCACTTTCCTCGTGCGGTCGGGCGTGCTGACGTCGGTGCACGCCTTTGCCAGCGATCCCGAACGCGGCGTCTTCATCCTGGCCTTCCTGCTGGTCGTCGTCGCCGGTTCGCTGACGCTCTACGCCATCCGCGCGCCCGGCATGAAGCGCGGCGGCCTGTTCGCGCCGATCAGCCGCGAGGGCGGGCTGGTGCTGAATAATCTATTGCTGTCCACCGCCTGCGCGGCGGTGCTGATCGGCACGCTCTATCCCCTGTTCCTCGACAGCCTGACCGGCGAGAAAGTGTCGATCGGTCCGCCTTACTTCAACCTGGTGTTCGGCGTGATCATGATGCCGCTCTTGCTGGCGGTCGCGGTCGGGCCGCTGCTGCCGTGGAAGCGCGGCGACCTTGCCGGCGCTGTCGGCCGGCTGAAGTTCGCCATGTTCGCCGCCATGGCCGGCATTC
>JANQKO010000281.1 GCA_028281075.1 Alphaproteobacteria bacterium
TGCTTGACGTAGGTCGAGATCGTCTCCCAGCCGTAGGTCGTGCCCTCGATCACCTTGACGTCGCGCCATTCCTTCGGTCCCTCGAAGACGTTGGCGTAGCGCGCGCGGAACATCTCCGGCGTCAGGAACTGCTGCACCGCGCTCTGCACGTCGTGCGGGCTCGGCCAGATGTCCTTCAGGTAGACCGGCTGGCCGTCGCCGTCGGTGCCCAGCGGCGCCGTCGTGATGTCGATGGTCATCGAGCCGGCCAGCGCGTAGGCGACGCAGAGCGGCGGCGAGGCGAGGTAGTTCGCCCGCGTCTGCGGATTCACCCGGCCCTCGAAGTTGCGGTTGCCCGACAGCACCGCCGCCACCGACAGGTCGCCCTTCTCGACCGCCTCGACGATGTTGTCGGCCAGCGGGCCGGAATTGCCGATGCAGGTCGTGCAGCCATAGCCGACGACGTCGAAGCCCAGCGCGTTCAGCGGCTCGATCAGCCCGGCCGCCGTCAGGTAGTCGGTCACGACCTGGCTGCCCGGCGCCAGCGAGGTCTTGACCCACGGCTTGGTGGTCAGGCCCTTGGCGACGGCGTTCCGGGCCAGGAGGCCGGCCGCCATCAGCACCGACGGGTTCGAGGTGTTGGTGCAGGACGTGATCGCGGCGATCACCACGTCGCCGTTGCTGAGACCGTAGCTTTCGCCCTCGACAGGCACCTCGACGCCGAGATCGTCGCTGCCGCCCATATCCGGCAGGTCGGCCTTGAACTGGCTTGCCGCGTTCGAGAGCGCGACCCGGTCCTGCGGCCGTTTCGGGCCGGCGAGGCTCGGCTCCACGCTGCCGAGGTCGAGCTCCAGGCTGTCGGTGTAGACCGGTTCCGGCGTCCCGGAATCCCGCCACATGCCCTGCGCCTTGGCATAGGCCTCGACCAGGGCCACGCGTTCGCTGTCGCGGCCGGTGAAGCCGAGATAGCGCAGGGTCTCGCCGTCGATCGGAAAGAAGCCGCAGGTGGCGCCGTATTCCGGCGCCATGTTGGCGATCGTCGCCCGGTCGGCCAGCGGCAGGTCGTCCAGGCCGGGGCCGTAGAACTCGACGAACTTGCCGACCACGCCCTTGGCGCGCAGCATCTGCGTCACCGTCAGCACCAGGTCGGTCGCCGTGGTGCCTTCCTTCAGCTTGCCGGTCAGGCGGAAGCCGATCACTTCCGGGATCAGCATCGAGATCGGCTGGCCCAGCATCGCCGCCTCGGCCTCGATGCCGCCGACGCCCCAGCCCAGCACGGCCAGCCCGTTGACCATGGTCGTGTGGCTGTCGGTGCCGACCAGCGTGTCGGGATAGGCGACCTCGCGGCCGTCGACCTCGGCCGTCCAGACGGTCTGCGCCAGGTATTCCACGTTCACCTGGTGGCAGATGCCGGTGCCCGGCGGCACCACGCGGAAATTGTCGAACGCGGTCTGGCCCCAGCGTAGGAAGGCGTAGCGCTCGGCGTTGCGCTCGAACTCCAGCTCCATGTTCTTCTGCATGGCCTCCGGCGTGCCGAAATGGTCGACCATCACCGAATGGTCGATGACCAGGTCGACCGGCGACAGCGGGTTGATCCTGTCGGGGTCGCCGCCCATGTTGACCATCGCCTCGCGCATGGCCGCCAGGTCGACCACCGCCGGCACGCCCGTGAAGTCCTGCATCAGAACACGCGCCGGGCGGTAGGCGATCTCCCGCGTCGAACGCCGCTCGCCCAGCCAGGCAGCCATGGCCTCGATGTCCGCGACCGTCACGCTGCCGCCGTCCTCATGGCGCAGCAGGTTCTCCAGCAGAACCTTGAGCGAAAAGGGCAGACGCGAAATGTCGCCCAGGCCGGACGCAGACGCCGCCTCAAGGCTGTAGTAGTCGTAGCTCTCCTCGCCGACGCTCAGCGTGCGTCGGGCCTTTAGCGTGTCTTTGCCAGCAGTCACGGTGCCTAGTCCTTCGCGGCTGTTCCAGGTGAAGTTGCGCGCCGCTTCCGGCCAGCCCAGGGGGAAGCGAAAACCGGATCGGCGAAAAGCGGCCCTACGGGCCGGGTGATCGTCGGCGGAGATTAAAACTTTCGGCCGCCCCGGTCCAGCTACCGCGGCGCACAATCGCGCGA
>JANQKO010000291.1 GCA_028281075.1 Alphaproteobacteria bacterium
GTTCCGCGAGGAGATGCCCGAGCGCTTCTTCATGGAGGGCGTGTCGGAGCAGAACATCATCGGCATGGCGGCCGGCCTGGCGATGGACGGGTTCATCCCCTACGTCAACACGATCGCCACCTTCATCACCCGGCGCTGCTACGAGCAGGTCGCGGTGGACCTGTGCATGCACGACCTGCCGGTGCGCCTGATCGCCAACGGCGGCGGCACGGTCTACGCGCCGCTGGGGCCGACGCATCTCGCCATCGAGGACATCGCCATCATGCGGGCGCTGCCGCGCATGACCGTGCTGGCGCCGTGCGACGCCGACGAGATGCGGCGCCTGATGCCGGAGACGGCCGAGCTGCCGGGCCCGTGCTACATCCGCCTGGCCAAGGGCGGCGACGAGGTGGTGTCGGGCGACGACGCCGAGGCCGCGATCGGCAAGGCGATCACCATGCGGCCCGGCGGCCGGGTGCTGCTGATCGGCACCGGCGTGATGACGACCCGGGCGCTGCATGCCGCCGACCTGCTGGCCGCGCGGGGCATCGATTGCGGCCTGATCCACCTGCATACCGTGAAGCCGCTGGACGCGGCCGCGCTGCTGGCCGCCGCCGAACGGGCGGAGGCGGTGGTGACGGTCGAGGAGCATACGACCGTCGGCGGCCTGGGCAGCGCCGTCGCCGACCTGCTGCTGGAGCGCCTGCCGGGCCGGACCCCGGCCATGCTGCGCCTCGGCATCCCGGACCGCTTTCCCGACAGGTATGGCAGCCAGGACGACCTGCTGGACCATTACGGCCTGCAGCCGGCGCCGATCGCCGAGCAGGTGGCGGCGTTCGTGGCCGATACGGCGAAGAGGGCGGCCTAGTGCGCGCGCGCTTGTCGGGGACCGGCCCGATGTCACTCTCCGGCGTTCGTGGCGATATCCGCCGGCAGCAGGTCGTCGATCTCGACCTCCAGCGCCGTGGCCAGGGCCGCCATCGTGCGCAGCGTGCCGTCCTTTCGACCGATCTCGATTTCGGACAGGTACGGCCGCGAGATGCCGCTGCGTTCGGCCAGCTCGCCGACCGTCAGGCCACGATGTTCACGCCAAACGCGCAACGGATTCTCGCCGTCGAGAATCCGTTCGGCCATTTCGAAGGGGATGTGTTCATCCGCGCCCGCGGCGATGGTCTGAGGCGTCTTCGGCGGCCGGGTCATGGTGATGGTCTCCTATCGGTAGATATCGCCGCGAAAGCCAATGTCGTCAAGGTTGTCGAGGTGGCGGCGTGAGCGCGGCGCGGGAACCGGTCCAGGGTTTCCTCGACGAAGAAACGGCGAACCTCAGCCGCGACTTCATCGAACAGGGCTACGTGATCCGGCCGGTCGACGACCAGGTCGCGCTGGGCCGGCTGCGTGACGCCATGGCGGCGATCGCGGCCGAGCATCTGGGCCAGCCGGCGCCGGGCTCGGCGGGCGGCTTCATGAACGGCATCCACGGCCAGGTCGACGCCGCCGGCTTGAACGCCCTGCGCCTCAGGGTGATCAACGGCGTCAACGACCTGCCCTGGGCGCGCGAAGCCTATTACAGCCTGGCACGGTCCGCGCTGGAGCGGCTGGTCGGCAACGAGCTGGCCATGCAGCGCCGCCTGAACCTGTCGATCCAGATGCCGGGCGACGACAGCTCGCTGCTGGCCGTGCACGCCGACGTCTGGGACGGCGACTCGCCGTTCGAGGTCGTGGTCTGGCTGCCGCTGGTCGACTGCCTGCGCACCAAGAGCATGTTCATCCTGCCGCCCGACGCGCAGGCCAGGCACGAGGCGCAATGGCGCGCGTTCGACGGCAAGAGCACCGACGATCTGTTCGCCGCCATCGAACCGGACATCGTCTGGCTCGACGTGCCCTACGGCTCGGTCCTGCTGTTCAGCCAGAACCTGATGCACGGCAACCGGATCAACCGCGAGTACGAGACCCGCTGGTCGATGAACTGCCGCTTCAAGAGCCTGTTCTCGCCCTATGCCCAGAAGCGGCTGGGCGAGTTCTTCGAGCCGATCACGGTCCGCGCGGCGACGCGGATCGGCATGTCCCACCGGATGCCGGAGGCCTTCGATGAGTAACCGCGTCGGCTATCGCGGCTATATCGCCAGCCGCCCGGTGCGCGGCCAGACCTGGCCGCAGCACGTGCAGAACCTGGTGGTACGCGACTATGCCCAGCGCAACGGCCTGCACTACCTGTTGAGCGCCACCGAATACGCCATGGGCGGCTGCTACATGAACCTGCAGACGGTGCTGGACGAGATCGAGGCGGTCGAGGGCGTGATCTGCTTCAGCCTGTTCATGCTGCCGCGGCGGCCCGAGAGGCGCCGCGCCGTCTACGAGCGGGTCCTAGAAGCCGGAGCCGAGCTGCACGGCGCGCTGGAGAACCTTCCGGTGCGCTCGCCGGAGGACGTGGCCCGGCTGGAGGACGTGTTCATGGTCGACCGTTTCGCCGCCAGCTCGTCCGTGCCGGGCTGAGCCATGGGTTATGTCGACTTCGTCGGGCCGGTGCACACGGCCACCAAGCGCGACTACGTGCAGCGCGTGGTCGCGCACGACAAGGCCGAGTGCGCCGAGGTCGCCGGCCGCTTCGGTGCCGACTATTGGGACGGCGAGCGGAAATACGGCTTCGGCGGCTACCGCTACGACGGCCGCTGGCGGCCGGTGGCCGAGGCGATGGTCCGGCACTACGGTCTGACGCCGGGCGCGCGTATCCTGGACGTCGGCTGCGGCAAGGGCTTCCTGCTCTACGAGTTCACGCAAGTGCTGCCGGGAATCGAGGTCGCCGGCATCGACATCTCGGACTACGCGATCGCCAACGCCAAGGCCGAGGTCCTGCCCCGTCTCGCGGTCGGCGACGCCAGCCGCCTGCCCTGGGCCGACGACAGCTTCGACCTGGTCTATTCGATCAACACGCTGCACAACCTGCGCAATTTCGACCTGCACGCATCGCTAGCCGAAATCCAGAGAGTCGGCCTCGGGCCGAAGCATGTGACGATCGAATCCTACCGAAACGAGCGGGAGAAAGCGAACCTGCTGTACTGGCAGCTTACCTGCCGGGCCTTCCTGATGCCGGCGGAGTGGGAATTCGCCTTCGGCCAGGCCGGCTATGACGGCGATTACGGCTGCATCTATTTCGAGTAGCGGGCGAGCGCGGAGGGACGATATGGGCGCACGCACCAGGGAAGCGCAATACGAGGACTGCCTCGCGGTGGCCGAGCGCAGCGGCGTCACCCGGCTCGGCCTGATGACCAACCAGGTCTGGCACGACGATCCGAAGCGGCTGGCCTTCCTGCTGGCGCGCTACAAGTTCGTCGCCAAGATGTTCGGCGGGCAGGGGCGGGTGCTGGAGGTCGGCTGCGGCGACGCCTTCGGCAGCCGCGTCGTCAAGCAGGACGTGGCCGCGCTTACCGTGCTGGACATCGACCCGATCTTCGTCGACGACATCCGGCAGCGCATGGCGGCGGACTGGCCGCTGACGGCCGACGTGCACGACATGCTGACGGGGTCCTATCCCGGCGATTTCGACGCGGCCTACAGCCTGGACGTGCTGGAGCATATCGCGGCGGAGGACGAGCGCCGGTTCGTCGGCAACATCGCCGGCTCGCTGTCGGACGCGGGCGAGCTGATCGTCGGCATGCCGTCGCTGAACAGCCAGGCCTATGCCTCGCCGCAGAGCAAGGCGGGGCACATCAACTGCAAGCACGCGCCCGACCTGAAGGCGCTGATGCAGGAATTCTTTCGGCACGTCTTCATCTTCTCGATGAACGACGAGGTCGTGCATACCGGCTACTGGCCGATGGCGCATTACTATCTGGCGCTCTGCTGCGGCAAACGGATGCCGTGACGCCGGGGGGGCGCATACTGGTCGCAGGCGGTGACGGCCTGGTCGGCGCCGGGCTGGCCCGCCATCTGAGCGCCGCCGGCGTCGAGGTGGTGGCGACGACGCGCCGCCGCGACGGGCCGCTGTTCCTGGACGTGGCGGCGGCGGCCGACGCGCCGCCGGCGCTGCCGCGCGCCGATGCCGCCGTGCTCTGCGCCGGCGTCGCCCGGCTGGCGGACTGCGAGCGGGACCCCGACGGCTCGCGGCGGGTGAATGTCGACGGCATCGTCGGCATCGCCGCGGCGCTGGTCCAGCAGGGCGCCTATGTGCTGCACCTGTCGAGCGACAAGGTCTTCGACGGCCAGGCGGCCCAGCGCCGGCGGGAGGCGCCGACCTGTCCGCTGACGCGGTACGGCGCGCAGAAGGTGGCGGCCGAACGCGGCGTGCTCGGGCTCGACGGCGAGGTCGGCGTGCTGCGGCTGAGCAAGGTCCTGGCGCCGTCGCTGCCGCTGCTGAACGACTGGGCCGCGGCTTTGCGCGCCGGGACGCCGATCGCGCCGTTCACGGACATGTACCTGGCGCCGGTGCCGCTGGATCTGGTCTGCCGCCTGATCGCGTGCCTGCTGCGGGCCCGCGCGGTCGGCCTCTACCAGTGCTCGGGCGCGTCGGACCGGAGTTACGTGGCGCTGGCGGAGACCTTCGTCCGGGGCCTGTCGGCCGACCCGGCGCTGATCGCGCCCTGCCGGTCCGGCCTCGATCCGGCGGCGCTGTCGCCGAACACGACGCTGGACATGTCGGTGGAAGCCGCGCGGTTCGGCATCGGCCAGCCGGCGTTCGACGACGTCGTCAGCGACATCGCCGCGGTCCTGCGCTAGCGCCGTCGCTGTTGGGGGCCGCCCCTGTTGCTTTCGGCAATTTCGGGGGCTGATGGCAGATCCTTCGAGACGCGGCTTTGCCGCTCCTCAGAGCTTGTGAAGAAATCGCTTCCGACTCAAGGAAAGCCGTCATGCTGGCGCAGGCCAGCATCCAGCGGCATCGCAACCGGTCGAAAAACAACAAACGTGGATCCTGGCCTTCGCCAGGATGACGACTTGGGGGGCTTCGGTGCAATTTCTTCACAGGCTCTCAGGATGAGGCCTTAATTTGATATCAATCTCCGACCTCGCGTCGCGGCCGTCTCGAAACAGGGCGGTCAGGCGGTGTCGTCGGGCAGGCGGGGGACCTCGATCGGGGCCGGCGGGTGGCCGTCGACATGGTGGCGCCACATCAGACGGTAGCCGGCCTCGAGATGACGGGTCAGGCGGGCCGGCCGGAACAGCGGATAGGTGTCCCGGTTCGCCGCCAGCCGGTCGCGCAGCGAGCGGCGCAAGGCCGGATCGCCGGCCAGCCGCAGGGCGAGGCGCTCGTAATCCTCGATGCCATGGACGATCAGGTCCTGGAGCCCGATGGCGGTGAGCAGGGTGGCGCCGTTGCGCGACTGCGGCGTTTGCGAGGCGATGGTCAGCACCGGCACCCCGGTCCAGAGCGCGTCGACGGTGGTGACGCCGCCGCCGTGATAGAGGTTGTCGAGCGCCAGGTCGGCCAGCGCCAGCCGGGCGAGATGCTCGGGGTGGGTGAGCTTCGGGGCGAAGACCAGCCGGTCCGGGTCGACGTTGCGCGCGGCGGCCTCGCGGCGCAGGTTCTCGACGCAGCCCGGCGTGCCGGCCAGCAGCCAGAGCACGCTGCCCGGCACCTGCCGCAGCAGCCGCATCCAGATCGCGAACAGGCGCGGGTCGAACTTGTAATGCGAGTTGAAGTTAGCGAACACGACGCCGTCCTCGGGCAGGCCGCAATCGCGCCGGCCCGGCCGCTCGGCGGCGACCGGCGCCCGCTGCGTCGCCATGAAGGTATCCGGCAGGTAGACCAGTTGCTCGGTGAAGTAGTGCCGGTTTTCCGGCGGCACCTGGGCGTGATCGGTGATGAGGTAGTCGAGGAACCGGGCGCCGATAGTGGCCGAGTAGCCGAGATAGTGCGCCTGCAGCGGCGCCGGGCGCAGCGCGAAGACGGGCAGCCGCGACCCGAGCGTATGGCCGGCGAGGTCGATCAGGATGTCGACCCGGTCGGCATCGATCCGCTCGGCGGTCTCGCGGTAGGGCGTGTCCATGATCCGGTGGAAGCGGTCGAAGGTCTGCGCGAACTGCCGGGTGAGGTCGTCCTCGACGCCATTGAACAGGGAATAGCCGATGAGCTCGAAGGCATCCCGGTCATGGTTTTCCAGGATGCCCCGAAAGGCGACGGCGACGCTGTGAAAGCGGAAGTCCGGCGAGACGTAGCCGATGGTGAGCTTGCGCTTGCCGGCCGGCCGGCGATGGTCCAGGCGCAACTGGTCGCGGATCTCCGCCACCTCGGCCTCGGCCCGGCCGCAGATATGCTCGGCCGCGCGCTGCCGCAGCGCCATGGAGAACTCGCCGGGCAGGCTCTGCATGGCGAAGGCCGGGACCGACAGGCCGACGCCTTCGGCGAGCTCGGCCTCCATGTTCTGGCGGATCTTGCCGACAATGCCGTCCAGGTTGGTCCAGCGGCATTGCTGCATCAGGCTGTGCGCGAGATAGGGATAGATCACGCGATAGTCCGGCCGCAGGGCGAGGCACTGCCGCAGCGCCGTGATCGCCTCGTCGTGCCGGGCCAGCGACTGCAGCAGCGAGGCCAGGTTGAACAAGGCTTCCGGCAGGTCCGGCTTCACGTCCAGCAGGCGCTGGAAAACCTCCACCGCCTCGGGGATCCGGTTCAGGTAGCCGAGGGAAATCGCCAGGTTGTTCAGCGCCTCGGGATAATCGGGCTTGATCTCGACCGCCTTGCGCAGCAGCTCGACGGCCGCCTCGTTCTGGTTCTCCTGCTGCCGGACCAGCGCCAGGCCGTTATAGGCCATGGCCAGATCGGGGACATGCGCGATGGCCTGCTCGAACGCCGCCGCCGCCTCGGCCAGGCGGCCCTGGTTGCGCAGCGTATTGCCGAGATTGCAGGCGGCGACGCCGAGCCCGGGCGCCAGCGCCAGGGCTTCGCGGAAACTCTCGATTGCCTGGTCCGGCGCGTTCAACTGGACCAGGCAGTTGCCGAGATTGGTCCAGGCCTCGGGCTGCCGGCGGTCGATCTCGAGCGCCGCGCGCAGCACCGCCGCCGCCTCCTCGTGGCGGCCGTCGTCGTTCAGCGCCATGCCGAGGTTGTTCCGGTATTGCGGCGTTCGCGGCGCCAGCTCGACCGCCCGCCGCAGATGGGTGATGGCGGGCGCGAGCTCGCCGCGGCGATAGTGCAGATCGCCGATCAGGGCCTGGGTCGCGGCGTCGGCCGGGTCGCATTGCGCGGCCCGCGACAGCTTGTCGAGCGCCTCGTCCGGCCGGCCCAGATGGGTCAGCACCAGGCCGAGATTTCGCCACGGGTCGACGATCGCCGGATCGATCGCGGCGGCGGCCTCGAGCGGCGGGACCGCCTCGGCGTGTCGGCCGAGCCGGACCAGGGCCGCGGCCATGCCGTTCAGCGCCAGCGGCAGACAGGGGTCGATGGCGAGCGCGCCTTGAAACGACTGGATCGCGGCCTGATGGTCGCCGCGCTCCAGCAACAGGCTGCCCAGGTTGACGCCGGCCGCGGCCAGCATGGGGTCCACCTCCAGCGCCCGGCGGTAGTGGGCCTCGGCCTCGGCCGTCCGTCCGCTGGCTTGCATCAGATTGCCGAGATTGACCAGCGTGTCGGGCTCGTCCGGATGCAGGCGCAGGACCTGCCGGTAAAGGTCCATGGCCTCGTCGGTCCGCCCCATGGTCGCGGTCAGGGCGGCGAGATTGAACAGCGCGTCGGTATTGCCCGGATCGTCGGTGACGCTGCGCCGGTAGAGGGCCATCGCCGTCGCGATGTCGCCGGACCGGTGCGCGTCCAGCGCCTGGCGAAAGGAATCGGCGGCGATCTCCATGCCATCGCTTATCGCCCAGCCGAGTTAAGGCCCGTTTAACCGGACTTTATGATTCCCTGCCCGCCCCGCCGCGATGGCCGGCAAAGATTGCAGCGAGGTGGCAAGAATTTCCCGTTAACCATGCCGGGACGGCGGCGAGCGTCCGCAAGGCGGTGATTCTGTTGTTCGGGATAGATGTTTATTGTCAGGGGATTATGGGGGATTTCGAAGGTTTCTTCCGAACTGGCACATGGGTTGCGATTGTGCGGTCGGTGACAAAGCCGACACTTCGTTGGGGGTCACACCCATTTCGGGAGATGGAGAGTGAAAAATGTTGTCCATTAACACCAACCTCGGAGCGATGATCGCGCTCCAACAGTTGAATGCGACCAACAAATCGTTGGAACGAACGCAGCTCAACATTACCACCGGCCTGAAGGTCAACGGCCCGAAGGACGATGCCTCGACCTATGCCATCGCGCAGAACATGCGCGGCGACATCGCCGGCATGCAGGCGGTGAAGACCGCGATCGCGGCCGGTGAATCGACCGTCAACGTCGCGATCGACGCGGGCAAGGCGATCTCGGACCTGCTGATCGAGATGAAGGCCAAGGTCGTGCAGGCCAACCAGGCCGGGCTGGACTCGGTCTCGCGCACGGCGCTGCACAACGATTTCGTCGCCCTGCGCGATCAGATCGCCACGATCGCGGCCACGGCCGAGTTCAACGGCACCAACCTGATCGGCGAAAGCGCGGTCAACATGTCGGTGCTGAGCACGGTCGACGGCAGCAATATCGCCGTCAGCGCCCAGAAGATGGATATCAGCACGCTGGGCATCGCGTCGCTGTCGCTGAACACCAGCGCGACGGCGGCGACCGCCCTGACGTCCATCGATACCGCCCTGGTGAAGGTGAACGAGCGCCTGGCGGCCCTCGGTTCGGCCGGCAAGCGCCTGGAGATCCAGGGCGACTTCACGGTCAAGCTGATGGACATCCTGAAGGCCGGCGTTGGTAACCTGGTGGATGCCGACATGGCCAAGGAAAGCGCCAACCTGACGGCGCTGCAGGCCAAGCAGCAGCTCGGCATCCAGGCGTTGTCGATTGCCAACGCCTCGCCGCAGAATATCCTGGCGCTGTTCCAGTAGGACCCAGGACAGGGAATGGGGCCGCCGCGGCGGCCGCATGGAAACCAATGGCACTGAAGCTGACGCTGAAACCCGGCGAGAAATTCCTGATCAACGGCGCCGTCGTGCAGAACGGCGACCGGCGGAGCACCCTGGTCATCCAGAACAAGGCCGCGCTGCTTCGCGAGAAGGACATCATGCTGCCCGACCAGGCGAACACGCCGATGCGTCGGATCTATTTCGCCGTGATGATGATGTACATGGACGAAAAATCGGACAAGCAACTGTACGACGAGTTCGTGCAGCGCATGGGCGAGTTCATGAACGCCATCAGCAACGCGGATGCGCTGGCCCAGTGCGTGAACATCATCGAACTAGTGCACGGCAAGGACTACTACAAGGCTCTCCTTGGTTGCCGGAAGCTATTTCAATTCGAGGACGTGAGGTTGAACTATGTCACTCCAAAGCTATCAGACGGCCCTGAACACGACTGAGGACCCGCGCAAGACCGAGTACCGGTTGTTCGCGCAAGTCACGAAGTCCCTGATGGATGCCGAAAACGGCGAGTCCCTGTCGCTGCAGAAGGCGGTACACTGGAACCGGCGGCTCTGGCTGACGCTGCAGGCCGATTGCGCCAACGATGACAACCAGCTTCCCGACGAAGTCCGCGCCGGCATCATCTCGCTGGCGATCTGGGTCGACAAGCATTCGCGCATGGTGCTTCAGGGCAAGGCCGACCTGACCCCGCTGATCGACGTCAACCGGTCGATCATGGAAGGTCTGGCGGCCTGATCCCGAGGCCGACCATCGCTCTCCCATAGCGGTTCACATCTCCCGATGTGACGGGGTCGCGCCGCTTCCACGGAGGCGGGGCGACCCCAATTGCCCGCTTCATGCACGACCATTCGTTTGCGTATTTGATTAAGCACATGCAGTCCCGGACGGACGCCACGACGCGGGATGTCGCCGCGACCTATGACACGCTGCCGATGATTTCGCAGCCCTGGCGGCATTCCCACCCCGACCATATCGCCGCGCTGGCCAGCCTGTTCGGCCAGACGCCGGCGAGGCCCGATAGCTGCCGCCTGCTGGAGATCGGCTGCGGCACCGGGGGCAACCTGATCCCCATGGCCGTCGGACTGCCGGGCAGTGACTTCGTCGGCGTCGACCTCTCGGCGGTCCAGGTCAGGGCGGCGCGATCGATGGCCGCGGCCCTGGCGCTCGACAATATCGACTTTCAGGACCGTGACCTCACGACGCTCGGCGACGAGATCGGCGAGTTCGACTATATCGTCGCGCACGGCGTGTTCTCATGGGTGCCGGCGGCAGTGCAGGACCGGATATTCGCGCTCTGCCGGCGGCACCTGCGGCGCGACGGCATCGCCTACATCAGCCACAACACGCTGCCGGGCTGGCGGCAACGGCAGGTGGCGCGGGAAGCCATGCTGTTTCACGTGCGACATATCGACGACCCGCGGGCGCGCATCCACGCGGGCCTCGACTTCCTGCGCACGCTCGAAAAGGAGAACATGGACGCGCGTTGCGGTTACCGGCAGGTCTTGAAGCAGGAGATCGGGCTGCTGGAACAACAGCCTGATTTCTATATCGCGCACGACATGTTCGAAATCCACAACACGCCGCTCTATTTCCGCGACTTCGCCGCCCGCGCGGACGGGCATGGCCTGCAATACCTGAGCGAAGCCAATCTGGGCGCGACGGTGCTCGACAACTATCCCCGGGAGACGGCCCGGCTGGCCGCCGCCAGCGGCGACGTGATCGAGGCCGAGCAATATCTCGACTTCGTCAGCAACCGGACCTTCCGCCAGACCCTGCTTTGCCACCGGGAACGCGACATCGACCGTTACCTGACGGCCGACCGCATCGCCGGCTTTCACATCGCCGGCAAACTGCGGCTGGACCCGGCCGCCGACGCGGTCCGGTTCGTGGGCGAGAACGGCCGCGACGTCGTGGCGGACAGTCCGCTTATCGCCGCGGCCCTGGGCTATCTGACCGAGATCTGGCCCCGGACGGTCCCGTTCGGCACGTTGTTGCGGACGGCGGCCGCGCGGGTCGGCGCGGCACCCGCCGAGCACGACGGAATCCAGTTGCAGAACACGCTGCTGCTGGCCCGCACGCGCAACCTGATCGAACTCTCGCTCTGTCCGCCGGAACTGGGCGACGGGTCGGCGCGGCGGCCGCTGGCAAGCCGGCTGGCGGCACTGCAGGAGCGGCTGGGCTTCGTCGTCACCAACCTGCGCCATGACGTCGCGGCGCTGGGCGACGGACCGGCGCTGCGGCTGCTGCCGCTGCTCGACGGCCGGCGCGACCGGCAAGAGCTGCTGGCCGCCATGGGCGACGCGGCGGACCCGGCCGCCGCGCTCTCCGCGGCCCTGAAGGAGCTGGCCGAACACGCCCTGCTGGCGGCCTGACCGGCAAGAACGACCCGGCTGCCCGGCAGTTCCTGCCAGGTGGCGCGCGAACCCGGCCCCGGCTTCCATGACGTCAAAATAAATTCAATAAAATCAATAAGTTATATCTCTTTCTGGGTAGGGCGACCTGGCATGGAAGTTGCGGGTTGCCCGACAGGACGCAAAACGCGGCCGTTGCCAGTTAGGTCAGATCTCAGAACGAGGAGAGAGAGTAGGAAATGGGACTGTCAATCAATACCAACAGGGGCGCAATGGTCGCCCTGCAGAGCCTCAACACGACGAACCAGTTGTTGGAGAGGACCCAACTCAACGTCACCACCGGTCTGAAGATCAACGGACCGAAGGACGATGCGGCGACCTATGCCATCGCGCAGAACATGCGCGGTGACATCGCCGGCATGACGGCGGTGAGGACGGCGCTGGCAAACGGCGAGGCCACGCTCGACGTGGCGATCACCGCGGGCCAGTCGATCAGCGACCTGTTGACGGAGATGAAGGCCAAGGTCGTGCAGGCCAACCAGGCGGGGCTCGATTCCGCGTCCCGTACGGCCCTGCACAACGACTTCGACGCGTTGCGCAGCCAGATCGCGACAATCGCGGCAACGGCCGAATTCAACGGCACCAACCTGATCGGCGTAAGCGCGTCGAGCACCAGCGTTCTGAGCACGGTCGATGGAAGCACCATTGCCGTGAGCGCCCAGAAGATGGACTCCAGCACGCTGGGCATCGCATCGTCCAGTTTGACCTCGAGCGCCAATGCGGCGACCGCGCTGACGGCGATCGATACCGCGATCACCAAGGTATCGGACAAGCTGGCGGCGCTGGGCTCGGTGGCCAAACGCGTTGAGATACAGTCCGACTTTACCGTCAAGCTGCAGGACATCCTGAAGGCGGGTGTCGGCAACCTCGTGGATGCCGATCTCGCGGTCGAAAGCTCAAAGCTACAGGCATTTCAGATCCAGCAGCAGCTTGGTGTCCAGGCGCTTGCGATCGCCAATTCGAGCCCGCAGACGATTCTGGGCCTGTTCAACTAATCGGTCTGGGGCCGGAGGCCACTTCGGCGGCCTCTTCCCCGGCCGATATTTCGCCGGCGCGCCGGTCCGCGGCCGGACAGTACCAGGCGTCCCGCGCATGGCGCGGCGGCGGGCGGCAATTTTTGCCCGAAAGCGGGAAATATTTGCCTATGCGGCAATAATTGCCGTTTACACCATGTAATGACTAAGAAATC
>JANQKO010000307.1 GCA_028281075.1 Alphaproteobacteria bacterium
GGCACGGGACGGCGGGCCCGCCTCTCAGGCCAGGATGTGGCGGGCAAGACGGGCACCAGCCAGGACTACCGCGATGCCTGGTTCATCGGCTATACGGGCCAGATGGTGGTCGGCGTCTGGGTCGGCAACGATGGCGGCCGGCCGATGAAGCGGGTCACCGGCGGCGGCCTGCCGGCCAGGCTGTGGCACGATTTCACGGCCGGCGCGCACAAGGGCCTGCCGGCCGCGCCGCTGCATGACGCCGCGCGCATGGCCGATGCCGGCCGGGTCGACGGGAATTTCATCGAACGCCTGATCCGCAAGCTCTCGCGTGGCGATATCGCGCCGGCCGCCGGCGGCAATGTCAAGCCCGCGAACCGAGGTGGCGCCAGCGGCAATGACGGCTATGACCGCGACGGCGGCAGTTAGCGGCTATCCGTAGCGGTGCAGCGCCGGGCCGTGCCGGCGCAGCCAGTGTTCGGCGTCGGCCCGTCCGGCGCAGGCCTCGTCGACCAGGCGCCAGAACCGGCGGCCGTGGTTCATCTCGACCAGATGCGCCGCCTCGTGCGCGACCACGTAGTCCAGCACCGGCTCGGGCGCCAGCAGCAGGCGCCAGGAAAAGGACAGCACGCCGGCGGGCGAGCAACTGCCCCAGCGGCTGCTTGTGTCGCGGATGCTGATCCGCGCGACGGGGCGGTCGAGCCGCCGTGCCGCCGCATGCGCGCGCGGCACGATGGTCCGCCGCGCCTCGGCCCGGAGCCAGTCGCCGAGCCGTCGCGGCAGATGCTCGAGCCGGCCGCTGACATGGATCTCGCCCGCTTCGGTCCAGACACCGGCCCGGCAGTCGGGCCGGTGCGTGACACGGTGCGGCCTGTCCAGCAAGGGCAGCACGATGCCGGGCGCGAACGGCACCCGTTCCGGCAGCGCCGCCAGGCTGGTCCGGATCCAGTCGGCCTTTTCGGCCGCGAACCGCAGGCCCTCGGCCCGGGCGCGATCGTGCGGCAGGGTCAGCACGATACCGCCGCCGCCGTTGTCGACACGCAGGCTGATCCGCCGCGCCCGCCGGTTGACCCGCACGTCGAGCGCGACGGCGGCGCCGTCGATCAGGATCCGTTCGGACGCCTGGACGCTCAAGCCGCGGCGGCGGGCGCGAATCGGGCCGCGTCGATGGCCGCGAACAGCGCTTCGACCTTGTCGGCCGGCAGGCCGGCGAGCGGCGGCCGCAGCCGGCGCCAGGCCGGATCGTCGTGCAGACGCGCCAGCACTTCCTTCATGCACGGGATCAGCGGATAGGCCTGCAGCATGAGGCGCAGCGCGGTCAGGTCTTCCTGCAGCCGGTCGGCATCGTCGCCGTCCCGGCGGGCGTAGACCTCGGCCGCCTTCGCCGCCGTGACGTTGGCCGTGGCCGAGATGCAGCCGGCGCCGCCGGCCCGCAGCACCGGCAGCAGATACTGCTCGGTGCCGGCGAAGGTGCCGAAGCCCGGGATCGCCGCGCAGACCGCCTGCATGGCCGGCCAGTTGCCGGAGGAATCCTTCACCCCGACCACGGTGTCGGGATAGGCGGCATGCAGCCGGACCAGGAAATCGACGCTCATCTCGACGCCGGTCATGGCCGGAAAGTCGTAGACATAGATCTTCAGGTCGGCGTTGCCGACGCGCTGGATCACTTCGGAAAAGGCCGCGAACAGGCCGTCGTCCGAGACGCCCTTGTAGTAGAACGGCGGCAGCATCAGCACGCCGGCCGCGCCCGCGGCCAGCGCCGCCTCGGTCAGCTCGACCGTGTCCGGAATGGCGCAGCAGCCGGTGCCGACCAGGAGCCGGTCCATGCCCAGGCCGGCGCCGGCCAGGTGCTCGATGACGCCGAGGCGTTCTTGAAGAGAGAACGAGTTCGCTTCGCCCGTGGTGCCGAGCGCCGCCACCCCGTCGCAGCCCTGCCCGAACAGCCACCGGTAATGCGCCGTCAGCCGGTCCAGATCGACCGTCAGGTCGTCGTGCATGGGCGTCACGGCCGCCGCCCAGACCCCGCGTAAGCCGCCGCTCATGGCGCCTCTCCCATCTGAATGAATCGGTGGCTCATCCTACGGCAAGCCGTTTCGCGGCGCGAGCCGGCAAGGCCCTGAAAATTGGCCGACAGGCCCATTTCAAACGCGCTCTCAGGGCGTCCAGTCGATGAGATACTGCTCCAGCGGGCCGTCGGCGGCGCGTTCCGAAATGATCCGGCCGCGCATGGAGATACCGGCGGCATGCACGCTCCCGGGATCGCCCGAGACCAGCGGATGCCACCAGGCCAGGTCCTTGCCCTCGGCCAGCAGCCGGTAGGCGCAGGTCGACGGCATCCAGCCGAGCGCGTCGACATTGTCCGGCGTCAGCACCACGCAGTCCGGCACCAGGCGCTTGCGGTCGGCGTAGCGGGTGCAGCGGCAGGCGTCGGTGTCGAGCAGCCGGCAGGCGACGTTGGTCGGGTGGATCTCGCCGGTATCGGCGTCCTCCAGCTTGTGCAGGCAGCACTTGCCGCAGCCGTCGCAGAGCGCCTCCCACTCCGCCGTGGTCATCTCCGACAGGCGTTTGCGCCGCCAGTACGGCGTGCCGTCAGAGGATGGCGCGGATCGCCTCGACATAGCTTTCCGGTGGCGTGTTGGGGGCGAAGTGCTTGAGATATTCGCCTTTCCTGTCCATCAGATAGACGTACGCGCTGTGGTCCATCAGGTATTCGGTGCTGCTCTCGTCCTCGACCCGGGCGTAATAGACCCGATAGGCTCTGGCCGCCGCCGCGACCTGCGTGCTCGAGCCAGTGAGCGCCTGCAGCCGGGGGTGGAAATGCTCGCGATAGCGCGCCATCAGCTCGACCGTGTCGCGCTCCGGATCGACCGTGATGAAGATCGGCGTGATCGCCTCCGCCTCCTCGCCCAGCAGGTCCAGGGCCACGCTCATCGCCTGCAGCTCCGTCGGGCAGACGTCCGGACAGAAGGTGAAGCCGAAATAGACCAGCGTGTACTGTCCCTCGAAGTTCGCCTCGGTGACCGTGCGGCCGGTATGGTCGACCAGCTCGAACGGTCCGCCGATCGCGGCCTTGCCGCTGCCGCCGCCCGAACGTTCGCCGAACAGCAGACCGACGCTGAGGCCGATGGCCAGCGCCACGGCGACGCTGGCCATGATCAGGGAAAATCGCCGTGCCGTCATGAAACTCCGTCCATCGTCATGCGCCCGTATCCTCATATGCCTATATAATCGGCGCGAGGGCGAGGCCCAAGGCGATGACTTGTCGCACGTCTCAGGCGGCGCGTTGCCTTGCGACAGGTAGTGGTTGAACGATGGTCCGGTGTTTCGCGTGTTTTCTGGCCGGCGCCTGGCTGCTGTTGGCCGCGCCGGCGCAGGCCCAGCTCTTCGGTCCCGATCCGCTGATCGAGGCGGCGCAGCAGAACGACCTGCGCGGCGCCCGGGTGGCGCTGCTGAAGGGCTCCAGCATCAACGTGCGCGGCCGCGGCGGGCAGACGGCGCTGATCGCCGCCGCGATCGCCGGCGGCACCGCCGTCACCCGGTTCCTGATCGAGCAGGGCGCGCTGATCGACCTGACCGACAAGGAGGGCAACACCGCGCTGCAGCACGCGGCGGCCGACGGCTATGCCGATATCGTCGACCTGCTGCTGGCCGCCGGCGCCGACGCCGATGCCCAGAACAGGCAGGGCGAAACGCCGCTGATCCGGGCCGCCAAGCGCGGCCATGTCGCCGTGGTCCGCCGGCTGCTGGCGGCCGGCGTCGATACCGGCGCGGCCGACTTCACCGGCCGCACCGCCCTCGACCTCGCCCGCGAATGGCGCCGCGCGAACGTCATCCGCGCGCTGCAGGGCGCCGGCGTGACCCGCTGAAAGATCTGTTTGACAATGGATTTAACAGCTGGCGTACAAATCGCCGATCATGTTGCTATTGCATTTCGTGGTGATTCCGCACACCAAGAAAGACCAAGCCATCTCGCCAAGAACTGGCACCGTTCGATAGCTATATTGCCAGGATGCGATATCGAGCGCAGCGATCAGTGTGGGGGAATCCAAACTTTGAAATATGGAGCATTGCTCACATAACAGATTTGCGAACGAAGCTGGAGAAGCGATATGAGGGTAATGAATAGAGAAAAGGCAATGTAGAGCTTTCGCCCCACAAAGCCTCCAAGAGGGATGTATGGTCCGATTCGGTGTTTGTCAACGACAGTATTTTCTATTCTAAATCAATATGTTAGGTCAATTATTAGGTAACCGGGCCAAAACACCGGGCGGTTTTGTCATGAAGCTCGGGCCACGGTCATACTGGCCCGTCAAGCCATCTATTAGGGACTGTCCCTGTTAGAGATCGACGCTCGAGGTTTCACCACAAAGACGCCAAGACACCAAGATCAGATGTCGCGGTCTTCAGACGTTCGGCGTCACCTTGGTGTCTTGGCGACTTGGCGGTGAAGCCTGGTTTGTCGATGCGCCATCAACCCGCGCTTCTGTCGGTGAACGGGCTGTCTGGCATTGCGTTTCGCGGCGCTTCGCGCCAACGGATGTTCTGGTTCTTTTGTGTCTTCGTGGTGAAAAAACGGGCCTTCTTGATGGGTCATCAGGGACCGGCAGTTCGGCATGGAATCGATGTCGACTGTCCCTATCAGGTTCGGGTATCCGCGAGCTTGGGAAGCCGACAAATCCAACCGCCCGGACTTTTGCCCCGGTTACCTCAGGATGAGGTAGGGGCAAAAGCCCGGGCGCATTCGGATTCCTTGGGATTTCCTCATCTATTAGGGACTGTCCCTATTGATTTACCGTGCGAAGCAATCACCCGGTCGTCATGCCGGCGGAGGCCGGCATCCATGGGCTTCACCGGCAAGCGCCGCGCTGGTGGTC
>JANQKO010000311.1 GCA_028281075.1 Alphaproteobacteria bacterium
CTTTACTTCAACAGCAAGTACAGTGGGGTGACTGTGGTGTCTGACGTCTTTCAGAAGAAATGGCGTTGCTGCCATGCACGGGCCGCATGCGCTCGACGACGATGACGCCGGCGAGGCGTGCCCGGTCCTGCGCGCCGGGGCCGGCATAGGATACCTCGGCCTCGGCCAGCATACCGCCGTCGAAGGCCACCGTCACCTTGAGCCGGTCCGGCCGGGCCGCGCCCGAGGCGTTCGATACCCGCACCCGGTCGCCGCCCTGGTCGTCGACCTCGACGTCGCTGAAATCGGCGACCACGTCGGGGGTGATATAGCCGGCCGGGTCGTGCACCTCGTAGAGAAGCTGTTCCTTCACCGTGCGCGCGGTGACGCAGCCGCCGGCCTCGGCCAGCTTGGTGATCACCGCCTCGCCGGCGGCGTCGACCTCGGCGATGGGGAAGCCCACATAGGCCAGGTCGGCGACGTCTTTGTAGCCGGGATCGGCGAAGTAGCCGCCGGTGATCTGGGCCGCGCATTCCATCAGGTGGCCGACCATGGTGCCGGCGCCGAGCCGCGGCCAGTCGTCCTCGGCCCAGCCGAAGGCCTGGCGCAGCGGTGCCAGGAACATGGCGGGATCGGAAACCCGGCCGGCGATGACGATGTCGGCGCCCGCGCTCAGCGCCGGCAGCAGGGCATCGGCGCCGAGATAGGCGTTGGCGCCGACCACCGGCCGTCCGATACCGGCGACGTCGGTGCCGGGCTCCCAAAGCTCGGTTTCCGGCGTGATCAGCGTGCCGACGTCGTCGCCCTCGACCGCGGCGACGGTCAGCCCGTCCAAGCCCAGCTCGCGGGCGATCTCGACCGTGCGCATGGCCGCGCCGCGCGGATTGGCGACCCCCATATTGGTGATCAGCCGGGTGCCGTGCGCGGCGCAGAGCGGCAGCATGGCGCGCATGCGCCGGTCCAGCAGCGGATTGTAGCCCTTGGTCGGATCGGCGCGCCGGTCGCGATGGCCGAAGGCCAGCGTGCGCTCGCCAACACATTCGAACACGATGGCGTCCAGCCGGCCCTTGGCGACGAGATCGATGGCCGGATCGAGCCGGTCGGACGAGAAGCCGGCGCCGGTGCCGATACGGTAGGTCTGCGGGGCGTGCATGGCTGGCGAGCCTAGCACAGGCTATCCGCTGTCATGGACATGCTTTAGCCTGCGGCCACCCATGTCGAACGATGCCCGTCGCATCGCGCGTAACGCGGCCCTGATCCTGGGCACGTGTTTCTCGCTCAACCTGCTGACCCGTGGCGCGGTGGAGACCTACGCCGTCTTCCTGCTGCCGCTGGCGGCGGATTTCGGCTGGGACCGGACCGCCGTCTCCGGGGTCTATTCGCTGGCCTTCATCGTTCTCGGCACCTCCGGACCGGCGATCGGCTGGCTGTTCGACCGCTACGGACCGACACGGATCTACCTGCTCGGCATCGCCTGCATGGTGGCCGCCATGCTGCTGGCCGCGCAGGCGACGGCGCTCTGGCACTTCTACGCGGTGATGGGGCTGCTGCTGGGTTTCGGCGCCGGCTGCGTCGGCAGCGTGCCGACGGCGACACTGCTGAGCCGCTGGTTCCAGCGCCGCCTCAATTCGGCGCTGGCGGTGGCCTATGCCTCCGGCGGCATCGGCATCATGCTGCTGGCGCCGACGGCGCAATATCTGATCGACGCCTACGGCTGGCGCACGGCCTATCTGGCGCTGGCGGCGCTGCTCTGCGCCGCCCTGCCGCTGGTCCTGGTGATCCGCCTGACGCGCGCGGCCGAGGGCGATCCCCGCCAGGCCGTCGCCCGGGCGCGGGCCGGGCGGGCCGAGGCCGGCCTGACCCTGCGGCAGGCGGTCCGGACCACTGCCTTCTGGGGACTGATCTGGACCTTCTGCCTGACCGGCACCGGCATGTATACGGTGATGCTGCAGACACCGGCGTTCCTGACCGAGATCGGCTATACGCCACAGGCCGCCGCGCGGGCCTTCGGCCTGGTCGGCGTACTGGCGCCGGTGGGCATGATCAGCTTCGGCTGGCTGGGCGACCGGATCGGCCGCCGGCGCGCCATCCTGCTGAGCTACGGCCTGACGCTGGGCGGCATCGCCTGCCTGCTGGGGCTGGCCCGGCAGCCCTCGTTCCTGCTGCTGGCCGGCTTCGTCTGCCTGTTCGGCGGCAGCTTCGGTTCCCGGGGGCCGGCCATCACCACCGTGGCCGCCACCGTCTTCCGGGGGCCGCATCTCGGCCGGATCTATGGCTGCGTCACCATCGGCATGGGCTTCGGCGGTGGGCTGGGCGCCTATTTCGGCGGCTTCTGGCACGACGCCACCGGCGGCTACGAAGCCGGCATGATCTTCGCCTTCGTCATGATCACGCTCGGCAGCCTGCCGTTCATCCTGGTGCGGGCGATAGCGAAGTCCTGACAATCCTGGTATGAAGGTCGGATGCACCAGGGACTGATCGCGCAGGACAGCGAGCTTCGCCGCTACGCGCCGCCGGGCCATGCCGGCACGGTTAACGTGCGCCTGGTGGAGAAGGAATTCTGCGGCGCCTTCGAAATGATCCACGGCACCATCGCCCCCGGCGGCGAGGCCGAACGGCACCGGCACGAGCGCGAGCACCAGGTGATCTACCTGCTGGACGGCGAGGCCATGGTCGAACTCGGCGACGCGCCCGCGGTGCGCTGCGGCGCTGGCGCGGTGATCCGCATTCCACCACGGCTGGACCACCGCCTGGTCAATACCGGCCCGACACCCTTGAAGCTTATCGTGCTCTACAGTCCGCCTCTGCCGCCGCGCGACGACACACCGATCGGGGAGTGAACACAGATGGAAGACCTGATCCTGCCGGATACCGACAGCCTCGCGGCCCGCGTCGCCGACGGCGCCAGGCTGGCGATCGTCAAGAACAAGAGCGGCGTGCCCATGGCCACCGTGCGGGCGCTGATCCGTCGCGGCGTCAGGGATCTGCACGTGATCGGCGTGCCGACCAGCGGCCTGCCGATCGACATGCTGGTCGGCGCCGGCTGCGTGGCGACGGTGGAATCGGCGGGCGTGACGCTGGACGAGTTCGGCCAGTCGCCATGCTTCGGCCGCGCCGCCAAGGCCGGCGACATCCGCCTGATGGATTCGACCTGTCCGGCCGTCTATGCCGGCCTGCAGGCGGCCGAGAAGGGCATTCCGTTCATGCCGCTGCGCGGGCTGATCGGCTCGGACATCGCCCGCTACCGCGCCGACTACAAGGTGATCGAGAACCCGTTCGGCGAGAACGATCCGATCGTCGCCCTGCCGGCGATCCAGCCGGACGTGGCCCTGATCCACGCGCCGTTCGCGGACGCCCATGGCAACGTCTGGATCGGCCGCCAGCGCGAGCTGCTGCTGATGGCCCACGCCGCCCGCGAGACCCTGGTCACGGTCGAGGAGATCGTCGACGGCGACCTGTTGCGGGACGAGAGGCTGGCGCCGGCGGTCATTCCGGCCTTCTACGTCCATTGCGTCGCCGTGGCCGAGAAGGGCGCCTGGCCGCTGAACCTGCCGGGCCGCTACGACGAGGACGAGGCGCATCTGGCGCTCTATGCCCGGCAGGCGGCGACACCGGCGGGCTTCGCGGCCTATCTCGCCGAATACGTGACCGGCGCCCGTGCCGCCGCCGAGTAGCGGGCGAACGGCGTTGGACTACCGCGCGGAAGAACTGCTGATCTGCACCGTCGCCGACCTCCTGGCCGGCGTCGGGCACATCGCCGTCGGCGTCTCCTCGCCGATCCCGGGCTCGGCCGCCCTGCTGACCCGCGAGCTGTCGGGCGGCAGGACGAAAGTGTCGGTCCTGAACAGCGACAACCTGCAGTTCTGGACCGACGGCGGGGTCGAGATCTTCGACTGCGCCGGACAGGGGCGGATCGACGCCTTCTTTCTCGGCGGCGGCCAGATCGACGGCCAGGCCAACATCAACCTGGTCGGCGTCGGCGACTATCCGCGCCAGAAGGTGCGCTGGTCGGGCTCGTTCGGTTCGGCCTATCTCTACTACCTGGTGCCGCGGGTGATCCTGTTCCGCGAGGAACACACGCGCCGGGTCATGGTCGAGAAGGTGGATTTCGTCTCGGCCCCCGGCAGCTCGGCCGACAACGTGCATCGGCCGGGCGGCCCCCATGCCATGGTCACCGGCCTCTGCGTCTTCGGATTCGACAAGGAACGGCGGCGGTTTCACCTGAAGTCCGTGCATCCCGGCCATACGGTCGAGGAGGTGCGCGACCATACCGGCTTTGATTTCGATCTGCCCGACACGGTGCCGGAGACCCCGGCGCCGACGCCCGAGCTGCTGAACCTGATCCGCGACAGGATCAGCCACCGCATCGCCGATCCCTACCCGAAGTTCGCCGCCCAGGTCTTCGGTATCGGCGTCCCGGCCACCGCGGCCGGCTGACAACCGCAAGACAAACGGAACCCGTCGAATGAACGATACTGCCCGCGCCGGCGCGCTCGCCGGCTTCAAGGTCATCGACCTGACACGCGTGCTGGGCGGTCCCTACTGCACGCAGATCCTGTCGGACTATGGCGCCGAGGTGATCAAGATCGAGCCGCCGCAGGGCGACGAGGTGCGCGACTGGGGACCGCCGTTCAAGGACGGCCTGTCGGCCTATTTCGCCGGCGTCAACCGCAACAAGCGCTCGATCGCGCTGGACCTGCGCCAGGAGGCCGGCCGCGAGGTGCTGGTCCGCCTGCTGGACGACGCCGACGTGCTGATCGAGAACTTCAAGGTCGGTACCTTGGCGAAGTGGGGCCTGGGCTACGAGGAGGTGCTGGCCAAGCGCTTTCCGCGCCTGATCTACTGCACCATCACCGGCTTCGGCGCCGAGGGGCCGTTCGGCGGCTTCCCGGGCTACGACGCCGTGGTGCAGGCGCTGGCCGGCGATATCTCGATCAACGGCTCGGCCGAGTCCGGCTCGATCCGCATCGGCACGCCGCTGGTCGATCTCGGCACCGGCCTCTATGCCGCCATCGGCATCCTGGCCGCGGCCGAGGAACGCCGCCGGTCGGGCAAGGGACAGCGGGTCGACGCGACGCTGTTCGATACCGGCATCGCGCTGCTGCATCCGCACGCGGCGAACTACTTCATGTCGGGCAAGGCGCCGACCCTGACCGGCAACTCGCATCCCAACATCTCGCCCTACGACCAATATCCGACCAGGAAGGGCAACATCTTTCTCGGCATCGGCAACGACCGGCAGTTCCGCATCCTCTGCGAGGAGCTGGGCAAGCCGGCACTGACACAGGACCCGCGCTTCCTGCACAACCCCGAGCGGGTCGAGAACCGCGCCGCGCTGAATGCCGAGCTGACGGCCCTGCTGGCCGATCACGAGGCCGAGGACATCTCCAGCCGGCTGCTGGCGCGCGGCGCGCCGGCCGGCGCCGTGCTGACGGTGCCGGAGGTCATGGAGCACCCGCATACGGCGGCGCGCGAGATGACCGTCGAGCTCGACGGCTACCGCGGCACGGGCATGGCCCTGAAGTTCGGCCGCACGCCCGGCGGCGTCCGTGGCAAGCCGCCGCTGTTCGGCACCTCGACGCGCGAGGTGCTGGCCGAGGCCGGCTACAGCGCGGCCGAGATCGACGACATGTTCGCCAGCGGCATCGCCCTCGACGAACGGCAGAAGCCGCCGGCCTGACGGCCCTCAAAGCCCGGCGATTTTCCGCAACGCCTTCAGCAGGGCGCGGCGCTCGCTCGCCGAAAGCCGCGCGGCGATCCGGTCTTCGGCCCGCGCGCCGGCGTCACGCAGTTCCTTCAATACCTCGGCGCCGGCCGCCGTGGTTTCGAGAAAGAACGCCCGCCGGTCCTCGCGCGAGCGGCTGCGCCTGATCAGGCCGCGCTCTTCCAACAGGTCGATGGCGCCGACGACGATGGACGGGTCAACTAGGATCAGCTCGGCCAGGCGCCGCTGGGTCAGGAACTGGTTCAGCGACGCCAGCTCCAGAATGCCGTATTGGAAGCTGTTCAGGCCGGACGACTCGAACGCCTCGGCATAGGCCGCCTGAGAAATCAGATGTGTGCGCCGCGCCAGGTGGCCCACGGCCTCGCGCAGACAGCCCCACTCGATCGATGACGGTTCCGGGATGGAGGAACGGTTCTTTCTCGGTTGTCTCATCGGCATCATCGTGAACTGACGGGTAGGGCGGCCTGCGGCGCACCGGTGCCCCATCCTCGCATGTCACCGCGTCGGCCGCCGGGACGATCTGCATCATGAATGGTTTAAAATTAATTGACAATCATAATCATTTTGTTTCTCAATTAATTTGACGAACTAGAAAGCGATAAACACCGCGAACCGCCGGCCGGGGGTGGCCCGTTCGCGCGACAACAAGTGGAGGAACCGATGTCGTCACCATCCAAACCGCTGCTGGCCGCCGTGCTTGCGCTGGCCGGGCTCGTGCTCGCGGCCGGCCCGGTTCACGCCAAGGAACTGAGAGGCCTGGTCAGTTGGCCACCCGTGCTGCAGATCGCCCATATCTGGCCGGAATTCGGCAAACGCGTCGAAGCGGCCTCCAACGGGGCACTCACGCTGACACGCAGCGGTCCGGAGGTGGTGCCGCCGTTCGAGCAGATCGAGCCCTTGCAGAACGGCCTGTTCCACGTCCTGCTCACGACCGGCGGCTATCACGCCGGAACGACGCCGATATTGTCGACATTCGACGCGATCTTGCCGGACCCGGCGAAGATCCGCGCGACCGGCCTGTTCGACTGGGCCGACCGGTTCTACCAGGAGAAGCTGGGCGTCAAGTTGCTGGCGATCGTTCCGACCGGCGCCTATCAGATCATGACCACCGAGAGGCCCAGCGCGGGCCGGCTGGACGGCATGAAGATCCGCGGCACCTCGGTCTACCATCCGCTGATCCGCAATCTCGGCGCCAGTCCCGTCGTCCTGCCCGCGCGGGAAGTGTTCCCGGCCCTGCAAAAAGGTGTCGTCGACGGCATCGCCTGGCCGCGCTACGCGGTGGCCATGTTCAAGATGTACGAGGCCGGCCTGAAGTTTTCGATGCGCCCCTATTACGGACAGGCGACCGCCGGCATCCTGGTCAATCTCGAGACCTTCCAGGCCTTGCCGAAAGACCAGCAGGCCGTTCTGGTCGAACAGGGCAGGGCGGTCGAGACATGGGCGCTCGGCTACTACGAACGCGTGATCGACGAGGAGGCAGCCTTGCTGGCGTCGAAGGGCGTCGAATACATCGACTGGGGTCCCACCGCCGGCAACATCCGTAAGTGGTTCGCCGACGGCGTCTGGGACAACGCGGCAAGGATCGATCCCGAAAACGTGGCCGCGTTCAAGGCGCTGGTCACGACACGGGGGATGATGAACGACTGAACGTGGACCCGCCCGCCGGAAAACGGGCGGCCGGTCGCAGAAACGCATTCGGAGGCGGAACCGCCATGCTCGCACGCCTCGCGACGGCCATCGACGCGGTCAACCGGGTGGCCTTCCTGGCCGGCACCGCGCTGATCGCCGCCATCGCCGCCATCTATTGCTACGAGGTCGGCGCGCGATACTTCTTCGACGCGCCGACGCAATGGGCCAACGCGATGGGTGGTTTCTTCCTGTCCATCGGCACCTTCCTGGCCATTCCGGAGGTCACGCGGCGCGGCGCCCATGTGGCCGTGGACGTTCTGTTGAACGAGCTGTCGGGCGTGCCCCGGCGCCGGCTGAAGGTGGTTCTGATGCTCACCGCCGGCCTTCTCTGCTGTATCGCCTGCGCCGCGACCGCGATCGAGGCGCATCGCCAGTTCGTCCAGGACATCAACATCATGTCGACGATCATCGTGCCGAAATGGTGGATCACGGTGTTCATGCCGGCCGGCTTCCTGGGCGCCGGCTATTACTTTCTCAAAGCCGCCCGTCAGCCGGCAGCCGGCGTTTCGTCCGACTGAGCGGCCAAGGCATGCCTTGGGAGATATCACTCGGCCTCATTCTCGGGGCGCTGGTCGTTCTCTTCGTCATCGGCCTGCCGATCTTCGTGGCCTTCATGGCCATCAATATCGTCGGCATCCTGGTTCTGTTCGGCTTCCGTGGCTTCGGCTTCTTCACCAACAGCCTGTTCGAAACCACGACCAGCTCGGCCCTGATCGCCGTGCCGCTGTTCCTGTTCATGGGCGAGCTGCTGTTCAGGTCGGGCGCGATCAAGGTTGTCTATACCTCGCTCGACCAGCTCGTCGGCCGGTCGGTCCGGCGGCTCTACTATCTGTCGATTTCGCTCGCCACCATCTTCGGCGCCCTGTCGGGATCGTCCATGGGCGTCGCGGCCATGATGGGACGCTCGGTGCTGCCCGGCATGGTCGACCGCGGTTACGACAGAAGGCTGTCGATCGCGACGATCCTGGGCGGCGCCAGCTTGGCGCCGATTATCCCGCCCTCGGTCATCATCATCCTGATCGGCAGCCTGTCCGGCGCCTCGATCGCCGACCTGCTGATCGGCGGGATCGTTCCGGGCCTGCTGATCGCCCTGCTGATGCTGCTGTTCGTCATCGTCTCGGTGGCGCTGCGGCCGGACCGCGCGCCGGCCGTTCCCGACGACGCGCCCGATGTGCCGGCGGCGCGGAAAGTCCTGGCGATCGGACGAATGGTGCCGTTCGTGATCATCATCCTGTCGATACTCGGCAGCATCTTCGCCGGCATCGCGACGCCGGAGGAGTCGGCGGCGACCGGCGTGCTGGGCACGGTGATCGTGGCGGCGCTCTACCGAACCCTGTCGCCGCGCGTCCTGGCCGAGGCGGCGATGAACGCGACGCTGGTGGCGGCCATGATCATGGCGGTGATGATGAGCTCGAAGCTGTTCAGCCAGCTTCTGGCCTTCACCGGCGCCACCGGCGGACTGGTATCCGGCGCGACGTCCCTGCCGGTGGGCCCCGAGGTCATGCTGTTCATCCTGCTGGCCATCCCCTTCGTGCTCTGCCTGTTCATCGATCCGCTCGGCCTGATGCTGGTCGTGGTGCCGGTCTACGTGCCGCTGATCGCCGCCCTGGGGTTCGACGAAACCTGGTTCTGGGTGCTGTTCCTGATCAACATCACCATCGGCAGCATCTCACCGCCCTTCGGCCTGACCTTGTTCGCCCTGAACGGCGCCTACCCCGCGGCGTCGCTGCGGGAGATCTACGCCGCGGCCTGGCCGATGGTGGCGATTTTCCTGACCGGCCTGATGCTCGTGGTCCTGATCCCCGGCCTGGCGACGTTCCTGCCGGGACTGCTGCGCTAGGGCGCCGCCGAGAGTTCGAGAGATGACGCGATGACCAAGGGAACGTCGAAGTACCGCAGTCCCACCGACGACCCCCTTCTCATGGAGATGCTGGCGGCACGCGGCCTCGACGAAGTGCCGCTCTACAGCCGGTCGCGGCGGAACCTGCCGGAAAAGGCCTGGCGGGACGCGTTCGAGCGCTGGGATGCCCTGGCGCCGGACCGCGACGGGCCGGTCGGCGTCCCGCCGGTGCCGGTGCCTGACCCCGGCGGGATGTCGGCCGCGATCAAACGGAAGGCCCGCGAGCTGGGGGCCGACGATGTCGGCATCACGGAACTGACGCCGGTCATGGTCAACGCGGGCGAGGAGGTGCCGCACAGATACGCCATATCGCTTCTCGTGCAGGAGCGGTACACCGAGGTCCTGGGCGGGGCGCTGGCCGTGGAAATGGAGACCATCGACGTCTACATACGATGCGCCGAGATATCGACGGCGCTGGGCAAGCATATTCGCGACGAACTGGGCTATCCGGCCATGGCCGATCACAACGGCACGCACGCGCTGCAGGCCATACCGACGATGGTCGCCAGCGGCCTGGGTGAAATGGGCAAGCACGGCAGCATGATCCATCGAGAATTCGGCGCCGGCTTCCGGCCGGCCTTCGTCACCACCGACCTGCCGCTCAGCCCGGATACCCCCGATCTCTTCGGCGTCCAGGACTACTGCATGCACTGCCGCCTGTGCGAGAACAACTGCCCGGCCGAGGCGATCCCGCCGAGCGACGAGCATGTCGTTACCGAGGGCTACAAGCGCTGGCTGACCGACGTCGAGAAGTGCTATACGGCCAGCCGTTTGCGGGACGAGTACTGCCATATCTGCGTGGACGTCTGTCCTTATGTCCACAAGGAGAACGGCGATCCCGAGAAGCGGCTGCTCTACAAGCTGTTCATGTCCAAGCGCCGGCAGGCCGGCTGGCGGACGCCGCAATGGTTCATCGAGGATGAAGAGGAGATTCTAGCCGCCGGACGGCGCCGCTAGAACGTTATCCGCTCACGCGGAAGCTGGGCCGGTTCCGCTGCCCCACTCGGCCAAGATCTTCACCAACGGAACCAACCGACACGACGATGTCCGCAAGCTCAGAGCCGGGTTTCAGTTGAAAGATCGGGCTGGCTACCGCCGAGACGCGCCAGTCGACGAGCGCTCTCCCGTTCGATCAGGGCGCGCAAGGCTTCACGAATGAGCGTGGGGCGCTCCTCGATGCCGGTCAGGCTTGCCGCCTTCTCGAGCAAGTCATCATCGATCGTGATGGTCGTTCGCATGGGTCCAATCCGGCCGCCATTGGGGCAGAGATCAAATACAGCATCAAATGGTGCATACACCAATGCGACGTCTGCGCCCCGTCATCCTGGCGAAGCCTGCCCCGGCGCAGGCCGGGGGCCAGGATCCATTTTTGTTGTTTTTCAGCAGGTTGCGATGCCGCTGGATGCTGGCCTGCGCCAGCATGACGGCTTCTTTTGGGTCGCGAGTAAACTCATTTACAGCCTCTGAGAAGTTCGGGCGGCGAGGCCGGCTGCACTTGTTCCATGTCCTTCAGGATGCGAACCACCTGATTGCGGCCGGCTGACACGGCGTCGCGGGCTAATCCTGGGTCAGCGCGTCGCAGAACGTGCCGGGATCGACGTTGCCGCCGGAGGCCACGGCGCAGACCGTCTTGCCCCGGCAGTCGAACTGTCCGGTCAGGGCGGCCGCCACCGCGACGGCGCCGCCGGGCTCGGCCACCAGCTTGAGGTGGGTGAACAGCGCCCGTATGGCGGCGGCCGCCTCGTCGTCGTCGACCACCATGCCACCCGCGACCAGGCGGCTGTTGATGGCGAAGGTCAGCTCGCCCGGCCGTGGCGCCAGCAGCGCGTCGCAGATGCTGGCGGCGCCGGCCTCGATGTCGACACGACGGCCGGCGGCGAGCGAACGGGCGGTATCGTCGAACCCGGCCGGTTCGACGGTGTGGACCGTGCAGCCCGGCAGCCGCGCCGAGACCGCGGTGGCGACGCCGGCCGTCAGACCGCCGCCGCCGCAGGGCACCAGCACGGCGTCGGGCTCGACGTCGCGCTCGGCCGCCTGCGCCACCAGTTCCAGCCCGGCGGTACCCTGGCCGGCGATAATGTGGGGATCGTCATAGGGCGGCACCAGGGTGCCGCCGCGCACCGACATGATCTCGGCCGCGATGGTCTCGCGGGCATCGTGGTCGCGGCGGTCATAGGTGACGATCTCGGCGCCCCAGCGCTCGGTG
>JANQKO010000320.1 GCA_028281075.1 Alphaproteobacteria bacterium
GTTGTTTTTGAACAGGTTGCGATGCCGCTGGATGCTGGCCTGCGCCAGCATGACGGCTTCTTTTGGGTCGGGAGTAATTCATTCACACGCTCTGAGGAGCGCCCGGCAGGGCGCGTCTCGAAGGCGCCGACGCATGCGTCCCGGGTTCCAGCCGCGACCATCTTCCCCTCAATCCGGGACCACCACCCCAGCGTCATCCACCTCGTCCGCCGTCGGCGCGAATTCCTCGTTGAGGATCGGCACCTGGGCCGGATGGATGCAGGACGCGCCCTCGAAGCCGAGCTTGCGCGCCCGCCGCACCATCGTGCGAAACCCGTCGAGGTCGCTGAAATCGGCGAGCGTGCCGATGAAGCCGAGCGGCAGGAGGCCCGCCGCCCGCGCCGCCAGCGCCACCCGCATCGAGGGGTGGAACAGCCCGTCCGCTGCCGGCGGCATGCGCATCTCGGTGGCGAGATCCTCCGAGCCCGTGTTCATGGCCACGAGGCGCGGATGCGCGCAGGCGATCTCGCGTGCCCGGAAGATCGCGTCCGGCGTCTCCAGCAGCGCATCGAAACGCGTATGCCCGTTCCGCATGCCGCGCGCGGCCTCCAGCTCGGCGACGATCTCGGCGATGGCCCGGATATGTCCGGCGTCCGGCACCTTGGGCAGGATCAGCGCCGAGACCGCCGGCGAAACCACCGCCGCCAGGTCGGCGACGGCCAGCCGCCAGGGCCGGTTGATGCGCACCAGCACGTCGGCGCCGCCGCGGCCGACCCTGGCGGCGGCGTCCGCGACGCGGGCCCGCGCGTCCGCCTTCTCGGCCGGCATGATGCTGTCCTCGAGGTCGAGGATGATCGCATCGGCGCCGCGCGTATGCGCCTTGTCCACGAACCGTTCCACATTCGCCGGCACGAACAGCATCGAGCGCCACATCGGCATTGGCCTGGCTTCTGTCATGTCGCTTTCCCGCCCGTACCATTTGCCCTGGGCTGCCGGGTCGAGCCCGGCAACGACGGAAATTTGCTGGTCTTCCAACCCAATATCGTCATCACCGGGCTCGACCCGGTGATCTAGCCGGCGGTCGCCGCCCGCATCAAATCACGCCCTCGTCGGTCAGCCGCGTGACCTCGTCCGCGCCGATATCAAGCTCCGCCAAAATCTCCGTCGTATGCTGCCCCAGCGTCGGCGCCGGGCGGCGGATGGCGCCGGGGGTGTCGGAGAGGCGCGGCACCACCGCGTGCATCGGCACCGATCCCATCTCGTCGTCCGGCAGCTCGACCAGGATGCCGCGTTCGCTCAGGTAGGGATGGTCCACCAGGTCGGCGATGTCGCAGACCGGTCCGACGGTGACGCCGGCGTCCTCGAAGAAGGCGAGGTTCTCGTCGAGCGTGCGCGCGCCGATCCAGCCGCCGACGATCTCGTCCAGCGCCTCGACGTTGCGCACCCGGTCGGCGTTGGTCCGGAAACGCGGATCGTCGATCACATCCGGCCGGCCGATGGCACGCAGCAGGCGCTCGAACATGCCCTGGGTCGAAGCCGACAGCGCCGCCCAGCCGCCGTCGCTGGTGGCGTAGACGTTGCGCGGCGCCGTCGTGTTCGAGCGGCTGCCGACGCGCGGATTGACCACGCCCGTCAGCTTGTGGTTCGCCGCCATCGGTCCCAGGATCGAGAAGATCGGATCGAACAGCGGCAGGTCGATGACCTGCCCCCGGCCGCCCTTGACCTCGACATGGCGCAGCGCCACCAGCACCGCCGAGGCGCCATGGAGCCCGGCGATCATGTCGGCCATGGCGAGCGGCGGCAGCACCGGCGGCCGGTCCTCGAACCCGTTCATGGCCGCGAAGCCCGACATCGCCTCGACCAGCGAGCCGAAGCCGGGCTTGTGCCGGAACGGCCCGTCCTGGCCCCAGCCGGTGACACGCACGACGATCAGCTTCGGGTTCGCTTCCAGCAGCCGGTCCGGCCCCAGCCCCATCGCCTCCAGCCGTCCGGGCCGGAAGTTCTCGACCAGCGCGTCCGCCGTCCCGACCAGCCGCAGCAGCAGTGCCCGTCCGGCTTCTTCACGCAGGTTCAGGGTCAGGCTCTTCTTGTTGCGGCCATAGACCTTCCAATAGGTCGAGATGCCGTTCACGCGCCAGTTGCGCAGGTCGTCGCCGCGCCCCGGCGTTTCGACCTTGACCACCTCGGCCCCGAAATCGGCCAGCAGCGCCGTCAGCGCGTTGCCGGCCACGACCCGGCTCAGATCCAGGACCCGCAGCCCGTCGAGCGGGCAGGCGGCGTCCCTGTCGAAGTCCGGCATGCCCCGCCACCTATTCCGTCAGGTATGACGCGTTGACGCAGTTGCGCAGGCCTTCGCCGCGCAGGCGGGCCATCACCGTCGTGATCGCCTTGCGGCGCAGGTCGGCGATGCCGGGTTCGCTGTAGAACGCGGCATGCGGCGTCAGGATCAGGCGGCCGGCGAGCCAGTCGGCACGCTCGGTATAGGCCTTGATCAGCGGGTGGTCGGGGGCCGGCGGCTCCTGCGGCAGCACGTCGACCGCCGCGCCGGCGATCCGGTTGTCGCGCAGGGCGTCGTGGAGCGCGTCGATGTCGACGGTCGGCCCGCGCGCGGTGTTGATCAGCACAAGCCCCTCCTTCGCCGCCGCTAGCGCCGTGGCGTCGACGATATGCCGGCTCGTCTCGTTCAGCGGCGTATGCAGGCTGACCGCGTCGCAGCTCGCGAACAGCGCGGGCACCGTGCCAACCCGCGCATAGCCCGTCGCCAGGTCGGTGCCGTCCGGCAGATAGGGGTCGTAGAACGAGACCTCCATGTCGAAGGCGCGGGCGCGGCGCGCCGTCGCCATGCCGATGCGGCCGAGGCCGATGATGCCGAAGCGCCGGCCCCGCAGCCGGTCGAGACAGGGCGGGCCGAGATGGGTCCAGGCGGCCACCGGATCGGCGCGGAGCGCGTCGTGATAGCTGGCGATGCCACGGCGCAGCGCCAGCAGCAGGCCGATGGCGTGGTCGGCGACCTCGGTGGTGCCGTAATCCGGCACGTTGCAGACGGCGATGCCGCGCGCGCCCAGCGGCTCGAGGCTCAGCCCGTCGAAGCCGACGCCACCGCGCACGATGACCCGGCATTTGTCCAGCAAACCCGACTTGGAATCGACATAGGGCGGCAGCCGGAAAGTGATGATGCCGTCGGCCGCGCGCCAGTCGGCCTCGGGAATCGCCTCGTGATCGGGGTGAAAGACGATCTCGCCATCGGGCGCGGCGACCTCGCGCTCGATCAGCAGGTCGTCCTCGAAGGTCTTGTCGACAACCAGAATACGCATCGTTCCTCCCAGGTCATGGCGTTATGGCATTGCGGTCTTCGTGATGGCCCGGTCGATGGCGTCGATCACCGCGTCGGGCCGGGTATAGGGTAGCAGGTGGCCGGCGCCCGGCAGCACGATCAGTTCGCTGCCGGGCGCCGCCGCGTGTAATTGCCGTGAATGGATCGACGGGCTGACCACGGTATCGCCGTCGCCGACCAGGATCACGATCGGCAGCGCCAGCTCCGCGTACCGCTTGCTCTGCGCGCGCAGCACCGGTTTCATGGTCCGCACGTCCTCGGCGTTGGCGTGGAAGCTCGCCGGCCGCAGCGCCAGCGGCAGCGGCGCGTCGGCATAGCTGGCGCTCACCGCCTCGGGCGCGAAGGCCGCCTCGATGCCGGCGTCGGCGACCCGCAGCCCCAGCACCAGCGACAGCGTGTTGACGAACAGATCGCCCACCACCGGCCAGGTCGGCAGGCGCCATTTCGCGTCGATCGGCGACGGCCATTCATAGGCGGCGCCCGCCAGCATGACGACGCCCGCCACCTCGTCCTGATGTTCCAGCGCATAGCGCAGCACCAGCGAGCCGCTCCAGGAAAAGCCGACCAGCAGCGGCCGGTCGACGCCGAGCCGTCGCAGCAGGCCGCGCACGAGCCGTGCCTGGACGGCCGGTGTCGCCACCTCGTCCGCCGGCCGTTCGCTGTAGCCATGCCCCGGCCGGTCGACGGCGATGACGCGATAGCGCGCGGCCAGCCGGTCGAATACGGTCGCCGTGAAATCCTGCAGCGCGCCGTTGGCGCCGTGCAGCAGCACCACCGGCCGGCCTTCGCCGGCCACGAGATAATGCAGGCGCAGGCCCTCGACCTCGGCGAAGGCGCCGAGCGGCGGGAACCGCGCCTCGGCGTCCCGCGCCAGCGACCGGTTCCAGAGGTAAAGTCCGGCCGTCAGCAGGACCATTGCCGCGACGGCGATCAGCAGGATCTTCATGACTGACGACGAGATTGTGAGAACGGCATCGGATTGCTTATATGCAAGCCGTCACTCAAGTCAAAAGAACGGGCCCGAGGAAACCGCCGCCATGACCGCCACCATACCGGGACCGCATGCGCGAACCAGGCCGCCGAAGGCGACCGCGCCGGATGGTGCCTGCGACTGCCATTTCCATGTCTTCGGCCCGGAGAATCGCTATCCCTACAGCGCCTCGCGCGGCTATACGCCTCCCGACGCAGCGCTCGACGACTACCGGGCCATGCTCGACGTGCTGGGGGTCAGCCGCGCGGTCATCGTCCAACCCAGCGTCTACGGCACCGACAATGCCTGCTCGCTGGACGCGGCCGAGCGGCTGGGCGAGGCCGGCCGCGGCGTCGCCGTGCT
>JANQKO010000326.1 GCA_028281075.1 Alphaproteobacteria bacterium
TCGCCGTCCGGCCCTTCGGTGTGATAGTCGCGGCCGTAGTCGTTGTCGCGCGACGACAGCAGCCGAAGTTGCCGCCAGCCGCGGTCGGCCGCCAGTTGCCGGAGTTTCTCGACCGGGGCGCGGGCGACGACGGCAAGATTGGCCCGTTGCGTAATGTGCGGCGCGTTGCCGTCCAGACTGTCGAGGAAGGCGGAGCACATCGGGCACGGGGCGTCGGCGTCGGTGCCGTACATCAGGCCATAGAGCAGTAGTGTGTCCTTGCCTTCGGCGAACAGTTCGCTCAGGCGCACGGGCGCACCCTGCGCCGTTCCGGCATCGGCGAAGACGTAGTCCTCCCGCGCCTGGCCGCCGAGCGGCAGGTCGCGGCGCAACTGCGCAAGACGCTCCGCCTGGTCGCGCAGGTTCAGTTCTTCGCGCAGCAGGGCGTCGCGCGCCTGCCGGTAGCCATCGCTTTCGCCGGGAAATCGAACATCGTGCAGGTCGGTCATTTCATCATCTCCTCCAAGGGCTCGGCCCAGCGCGCCTGCGTCAGCTTGCGCAGGCGGAGGGTCGAGGCTTCCCATCCCGTTCTCACTGTCAGCAACTCCGGCGTGCCGGCCGGCAGGCAATGCCTGACCGTCACGTCGCAGCCGTCGCCGTTGCCTTGTATGTCGACCAGCACCATCGTCTCGGCACTGATCTGCGCATCGGTGATCGAGGTCCAGGTGAACGACAGCCGGTGTGGCGGTTCGAAGTCCCGGTAACGCCCGGACATCTCGAAACAGCGGCCTGTCGGCGTGGTGAAAGCGAAGCGCCAGGCGCCGCCGGCCCAGGGCTGGAGCTGTTTCACGTCGACCGCGCGCCCGTCGCCGGCCCACCAGCGCACAATCTTGGCCGGATCGACCCAGGCATCGAACACGGCGCGCGGGTGCGCCGCGATGAACCGCGTAACCGTGACCTCGGTGAGCGCCTCTGTCGCTTGTGTCGTCGTATCAGGACTGTTCATCGTTGTTCGCCTCGGCTGCCTGTTCGTCTTCCAGGAATGCGGCCAGCCGGTCCAGCTGGTCTTCCCAGAACCGGCGGTATTGCTCGATCCAGTCCGCCGCCTGCTGCATGGTCTTCGGTTCCAGCCGGCAGATCCTCTCGCGGCCCCGCTTCTCATGCGTAATCAGGCCGGCATCGGCCAGCACCTTCACGTGCTTGGAGAGGCCGGTCAGGCTCATCGCCGTGGGGCCGGCCAGGTCCGACACCTTGGCGTCGCCGAGCATCAGCGTCGCCAGGATGGCGCGTCGGGTCGGGTCGCCCAGGGCGGAGAAGACGGCGTCGAGATCGTTCGCTGAATGCTGAACCATGTGGTTCAATATACGGTCGCGCCTTCAATAGTCAACCATTTGGTTCATTTTATTTGCCCGGCGTGCCGCGGCCATCCCGCACCGGTGCCGATCCGGGTATGATGCCGCTGAGCGAAACAACAATGCGTGCAACGACAAAAGGGGAAGCGACATGCGTGGACGTCAGGTCTTCATGGACAGCCTTGTGGCCCATGGGGTGGATCGGATCTTCGGGAACCCGGGGACGACAGAGAGCCCGCTGATCAACAGCCTGCCGGACTATCCGCAGATCGATTACATCGTCGCACTGCACGAAGGTATCGCCGTGGGCGCGGCGAGCTACTACGCCCAGGCCAGCGGCAAGACGCCGGTGGTCAACCTGCATGTCGCGCCCGGCCTGGGCAACGGCCTCGGCATGGCTTACAGCGCGCTGAAAGCGAACTCCCCCATGGTGATTACGGCCGGACAGCAGGACACCCGCATGCGCCTGCGCGAGCCGCTGCTGAGCCATGACCTCGTCGGCATGGCGGCGCCGGTCACCAAATGGAGCGTCCAGGCTGAGCGGGCCGACGAAATGTCTGCGCTGATGCGCCGGGCCTTCAAGATCGCCAGCGATCCGCCGTGCGGTCCGGTGTTCGTGTCGCTGCCGATCGACGTGATGGAGCAGGAGACGGATATCGCCGCGGCAGCCGCCGGCACGCTGCACCGTGCACCGGCGGCGGCGGCCGAAGGCGTGGCCGACGTCGTGTCGCGATTGTTGCGGGCGGAGCGGCCGGTCTTCGTCGTCGGCGACGATGTCGCGCGCTCAGGTGGCGCCGCGGCACTCGTCGCGCTGGCCGAGCGCACGGGTGCCACGCTGTGGCAGGAGGGGCTGCATGCGCAGGTCTGCTACCCGACCGATCACGCCAATGCGCGGGCCTCGATGCCGTTCGACGCGGCGGCGATCCGTCGTGTGCTGGCGGACGCCGATCTTGTGATGCTCATTGGCGGCCCGTTCTTCGAGGAGGTCTGGTTTTCAGACGGCAGTCCGTTTCCAGACGGTGCCGGCGTCGTACAGATCGAAGCCGCGCAGCAGCGGCTGGCGTTCAACTATCCGCTCGATGTCGGACTGGTCGGCGATATTGCCATGACGCTGTCGCAGCTGGCCGACGGGGTCGATGCTGCCGCGAGCGACGCCGACCGGCAGCGCGTCCAGACCCGGAACGCCGCGCTGCAGGCGGAAAAGGCAGCCATGG
>JANQKO010000390.1 GCA_028281075.1 Alphaproteobacteria bacterium
GAGCGCTACGTCGCCGAGGCCCGGCGCTCGGGCAATATCGAGCACGACCTGGCGGCCGACTGGGTCGATTACCGGGCCGCCGGCGCCGAGGACGCCGACGGCCTGCGGGCGGCGGCCCTGCGCGTTCTCGACCTCGTCGGCATGTCCGAGGATATCTACGGTTTCGGCCTGCGCGGCACCATCGACCCCGACGCCCGGCCGGACCTGGCCGCGGTCATTCTGCGCGCCCGCGCGGCGCTGCGCGAACGGCTGGCCGCGGACGAGGAGGTCGGCGAGCTGATCGAGGGCTTCGACCGCCACGCCTACAACACCAACGCGTCGGTGGGCGAGAACCTGCTGTTCGGCAGCCCGGTGGGCGATGCCTTCGACATGGACCATCTGGCCGAGAACGACTACGTGTTGAAGGTGCTGGACCAGGTCAGCCTTACCGAGAGCTTCCTGCAGGTCGGCTATCAGCTCGCCGCCACCATGGTCGAGCTGTTCGCCGACCTGCCGCCGGACCACGAGCTGTTCCAGCAGTTCAGCTTCATTTCCTCCGACGAGCTGCCCGAGGTGCAGTCGCTGCTGCAGCGCGCCGACCGCAACAATCTCGGCGGCCTCGCCGCCGAGGACCGTACCCGGCTGATGTCGCTGCCGTTCAAGCTCGAGCCGGCGCGCCACCGCCTGGGTCTGATCGACGACGACATGCAGGCCAAGATCCTGGAGGCGCGCGAGGCCTTCGCCGACGGCCTGCCCGACGAGCTGCGCGACGCCGTCGCCTTCTTCGATGTCGACCGCTACAACGCGGCCGCCAACCTGCAGGACAACATCCTGTTCGGCAAGCAGGTCTACGGCGTCGCCCAGGCGGCGCAGCGGGTCGGACAGCTTGTCCGCGACGTGGTCGAGGAGCTGGCGCTGCGCGATACCGTCGCCGCCGTCGGGCTCGACTTCCATGCCGGCATCGCCGGCTCGCGGCTGTCGTCGGCGCAGCGCCAGAAGCTGGCGCTGGCGCGCGCCGTGATCAAGCGGCCTGATGTGCTGATCCTGTCGGAAGCGACGGCCTCGCTGGACGCGGCCAGCCAGACCTGGATCCGCGAACGGTTGTTGCAGGCGTATGAATCGGGGGGGCTGATCTGGGCCGTGCACCGGGCCGCCATGGCCGAGCATTTCGACCATGTCGTCGTCATGCAGCACGGCCGCGTGGTTGAACAGGGCACGTTTGCCGAGCTTAATAAGCCGGGCTCGGCGCTGACACAGCTTCTGGACACGGAATGAGCCATACTATGACCCCCGGGAGGCGCCCATGAGCCTGAACGAAGAAGTCGACCTGTTACGGGCGATTCCGCTTTTCGCCAAGATGGAGCCGTCGAAACTCAAGCTGCTCGCCTTCACCAGCGAGCGCCTGACCTTCCGGCCCGGCCAGGACGTCTGCCGGCAGGGCGACATGGGCGATGCCGCCTACGTCATCGTCGACGGCGACGCCGACGTGATCATCGACACGCCGGGCGGGCCGATCACCGTCGCCAGCATCGGCAAGAACGACTTCGTCGGCGAGATCGCCATCCTCTGCGACGTGCCGCGCACGGCGACGGTGACCGCGACCAGCAAGCTCGACACGCTGAAGATCTCCAAGGACCTGTTCTTCCGCCTGGTGCAGGAGTTCCCGACCATGGCGGTCGAGATCATGCGCGAGCTGGCGCACCGGCTGGAGATGACCAACAACCAGTTGACCGAGGCCAACCGCAAGCTGAAGGAGGCGACGGAAGGCGCCGGCTGAAGCGCCGGTCCCCCGACAAGCGTAGCCGTCTCGCCCCCCGTGTCCCGCCTGAACAGCTTCATCCGCCGCGTCACCGCGCAGCGCGACTGCCTCGACGCCGCCGCGCGCCTCGTCGCCGGCCTGCCGGGGCCGGCGCTGGAGCTCGGCCTCGGCAACGGCCGCACGTTCGACCATCTGCGCCGGATCCTGCCGGACCGGGCGATCTACGTCTTCGAGCGCCGGGTCGCGGCGCATCCCGACTGTATTCCCGACGACGACCACCTGCTGCTGGGCGACTTCCGCGACACCGTGCCGGCGGCGCCGGCCCGCATCGGTGCGCCGGCCGCGCTCGCGCATTGCGATATCGGCAGCGGCGACCGCGCCGCCACCGCGGAACTGGCGGCCTGGCTCGGCCCGGCGCTGGTGCCGCTGCTGGCCGACGGCGCCGTCGTGGTCGGCGACCAGCCGTTCGCGGTGCCTGCGCTGACGCCGTTGCCGCTGCCCGACGGCGTCGCGCCGGGCCGCTATCACATGTACCGCCATACCGGGGGATCGCCATGAACGACGTCGGCGCGGCCGACCTGCGCGAACGCTACGCCAACCGGCCGCACTCGCCGGCCGCCGCCCTGCTGTCGCCGGAACTGCTCGAGATCGACGGCGGCCGCGGCTTCGCCCGGCTGCGGTTCGACGGCAAGCCGGCATTCTGCAATCCCATGGGCATGCTGCAGGGCGGCTTCCAGGCCGCGATGTTGGACGAGGCAATGGCGATGGCTGCCATCGCCACCGTCGATTTCGGCCGCTTCGTGCCGACGCTGGAGTTGAAGATCAACTTCCTCAGGCCGGCCATGCCGGGCGTGCTGATCGGCGAGGGCACCGTCGTGCGCTCCGGCCGCAACATCGTCTTCACCGAGGGCCGGCTGCTGGCGGCCGACGACACCCTGCTGGCGACGGCCAGCGCCACGGCGACCTGGCGGCCGCGTGGCGGGGACCGGCCATGACCGGGCGCGACCTGTTCCCCGAGATCGCGCCGTTCCGTAGCGGCCGCCTGCGGCTCGACGCCACGCACGAGATCCATTGGGAGGAATGCGGCAACCCCGACGGCGCGCCGGTGGTGTTCCTGCACGGCGGTCCGGGGTCCGGCTGCTCGGCCACGCACCGGCGCTATTTCGATCCCGGCCACTACCGCATCGTGCTGTTCGACCAGCGCGGCGCCGGCCGCTCGACGCCGCTCGGCGAGCTGGCCGACAACACCACGCAACACCTGGTCGCCGATATCGAGCGCCTGCGCGAGGCGCTGGGCATTGCCCGCTGGCTGGTGTTCGGCGGCTCCTGGGGCTCGACCCTGGCGCTGGCCTATGCCCAGGCCCATGCGGACGCCGTCACCGGCCTGGTGCTGCGCGGCATCTTCCTCGGCCGCCGGCGCGAGATCGACTGGTTCCTGAACGGCATGGCCCGGATCTTTCCCGAGGCCTGGCGCGACTTCGCCGGACACCTGCCGGCGGCGGAACGCGGCGACCTGCTGGCCGCCTATTACGCCCGCCTGACCGGCGACGACGCGGCGGCGCGCCTGGCCGCCGCGCATGCCTGGAGCCGCTACGAGGGCGCCTGCTCGACCCTGCTGCCGGACGCCGACGTGGCGGCCGCGTTCGAGGACGACACCACGGCCCTCGGCATCGCCCGCATCGAGGCGCATTACTTCGTCAACGACTGCTTCCTGGCCGAGGACGCGCTGCTCGCCGGCCTCGACCGGATCCGCCACCTGCCGTGTGCCATCGTCCAGGGCCGCTACGACGTCGTCTGCCCCATCGCCACCGCCGACGAGCTCGCCCGCGCCTGGCCGGAAGCCGACTACACCATCGTGCCCGACGCCGGCCATGCCGCCAGCGAGCCCGGCACCAAGGCCGCCCTGATCGCCGCGACGGGGCGCTTCAAGTCCCTGGGCTGACGCCCACCGGCGCGGTCGCGCGGCGCGGGGTTGATAACTCAGTCTCGAATGAGACATATATGTCTCATGACGACGATCCGCCCCACCACCCGCGACGCCATCATCGCGGCCGCCTTCCAGGTCTTCGGCCGGGACCCGGCGGCCTCGCTCGGCGACGTCGCCGCCCGCGCCGGGGTCGGCCGGGCGACGCTGCACCGGCATTTCC
>JANQKO010000042.1 GCA_028281075.1 Alphaproteobacteria bacterium
CGATGCCCCACATCGCGCCGCGCAGCGCTCTTGCCCTGTCGACAGCACGGCACCGCGCAGACCATGATGGTGGTGAGAAAGGCGGGCTAAGCGACGGCAGGCGCGCCGCGGCTTCGTGATAAGCTGCTGGCGTCCGTCGCGGCGTGCGGGAGAGAGACATTGGAGGCATCGGTCGGACACGGCCCAGAGATCCCGTACATCAAGGAAATCGTCGTCTTTCTGGTCTGCGCCGTGCTGGTGGTGCCGCTGTTTCAGCGGCTCCGGGTCAGCCCGATTCTCGGCTATCTGGCGATCGGCGCGCTGATCGGGCCGCACGGCCTCGCCGTCATCGACGACGTCGAGGGCGTGCAGCGCCTGGCCGAGCTCGGCGTCGTCTTCCTGCTGTTCACCGTCGGGCTGGAACTGTCGCTCGAGCGGTTGTGGGCCATGCGGCGCTCGGTCTTCGGGCTGGGCATGGCGCAGGTGGTGGTCACGGGCGTGGTCATCGGCCTGGTCGCCTGGGGCTGGGGCAACAGCGCCGAGGCCGCGATCGTCCTGGGCGCCTGCCTGGCGCTGTCCTCGACCGCGGTCGTGATGCAGCTTCTGATCGAACGCGGCGAGCTGGGCTCGCGGGCCGGACGGACCTGCTTTTCCATCCTGCTGTTCCAGGACCTGGCGGTGGTGCCGATCCTGTTCGCAGTGACGGTGTTCGGCCAGAGTACCGAGGGCTCGGTGCTGGCCGATCTCGGCGTCGTCGCGCTGAAGGCGCTGGCGGCCGTCGCCGCGATCCTGGTGGCCGGCCGGCTGCTGCTGCGGCCGCTGTTCAAGCTGGTCTCCGGCACCCGCAGCCCGGAGCTGTTTACCGGCATGATCCTGCTGGCGATCCTGGGCACCGCCTTCGGCACCGGCGTCGCCGGCCTGTCCATGGCTCTGGGCGCGTTCCTGGCCGGCCTGCTGCTGGCCGAGACGGAGTTCCGGCATCAGGTCGAGACCGACATCGCGCCGTTCAAGGGGCTGTTGCTCGGCCTGTTCTTCATCTCGGTCGGCATGGCGATCGATTTCGCCCAGGTCGCCGACAAGGCGGCCTGGCTGGCGCTGTCCGTGGTCGGGCTGATCGGCCTCAAGGCGATGATCGCGGTCAGCCTGTGTCTGCTGTTCGGCGTGCCGCGCGCCGCCGCCGTCGAATCCGGCCTGCTGCTGGGACAGGCCGGCGAGTTTGCCTTCGTCGTGGTCGGCGCCGCCGTTGCCGTCGGCCTGATGCCCGATCCGGTCGGCCAGTTCATGCTGATCGTCGCCAGCCTGTCGCTGGTGGTGACGCCCGTGCTGGCGATTCTGGCGCGCCGCGCCGGGACCCTGATCACCTCGTCCGAGGCCACCGGCACGCTGTCGCCGGGCCCCGAGGAGGACGAGGATCTGGAGGGACATGTGCTGATCGCCGGCTACGGCCGGGTCGGCCGGACCGTCGCCCGGCTGCTCGAGGTGCAGGCCGTGCCCTATGTCGCCCTCGACATCAACGCCGCCCGCGTGACCGAGGCGCGCAAGCGCGGCGTGCCGGCCTTCTACGGCAACGCGACGCGGCGCGAGGTGCTGGAACGGCTGGGCGCGCGCCGCGCCGCGGCGATCGTCATCACGCTCGACGATCCGACGGCCGCCGCCCGGGCGGTGGCCAGCATTCGGCAGGCTTGGCCCGAACTGAAGATCTACGTACGTTCGCGCGATGTGCAGCACACCAGCGAACTGATCGCCGCCGGGGCCACCGAGGCCGTGCCCGAGGCCATCGAGTCGAGCCTGCAGCTCGCCGGCCAGGTCCTGCAGGCCCTGGGCACGCCGCTCGACGCCGTGAACCTGCTGCTGGCACAGGTGCGGGAGAAGGAATATGCCGGCCTGCGCCGCCTGGCCGACCACCGCCTGACGGACGCCGACTGACCGGCGCCGACTGACGCCGCCGGCTTGCCGGCGCCGTCCGGCGGTGCCATATCCCGGCCATGGCCCGCCTGACCACGCTCTATAACGGCGCCTGCCCGGTCTGCCGGCGCGAGATTGCCCACTATAAACGCCTGACAGCGTGCGGTAAGAACGAGCTGACGTGGTGCGACATCTCAAAACAACCGGCGGCGATCGCGGCGTGGGGCCTCGACGGCGAGGCCGTGAAGCGCCGTCTGCACGTGGTCGACCGCGACGGGCGCCTGCGGATCGGCGTGCCGGCCTTCGCCGCCCTGTGGTCCGAGATCCCGCGCTACCGCTGGCTGGCCGCCGTGGTCGGCTGGCCCGGCCTGCGCCAGCTCGCCGCCGGCATCTACGAGCTGCTGGCGGCCTGGCTCTATGCCCGCAACCGGCGGCGCGAGGCGAAGGCGCGCGACACCGCGGTCTGAGAGTCTGTTTGAAAATGGGCCTGTCAGCCCATTTTCTCGGCGGCACCGGCCCGCTCTCCCACCCGGTGGCCTGACGGCATGGCCGGGGCCGGGACCATCACCTACACGCCGCCGGCGACCGCATTGGGCCGGGCCGTCATCCTGGCGACGCTGACCATGGCGACGGCGCTCTACGCCATGACCGTCACCATCGCCAACGTCGCCCTGCCGAAGATGCAGGGCACCCTGTCGGCGACCCAGGACCAGATCGCCTGGGTCGTGACCTTCAACCTGGTCGCGACCGCGGTGGCGACGCC
>JANQKO010000406.1 GCA_028281075.1 Alphaproteobacteria bacterium
TCGCCGGCGCCGTCGCGGTGTCCGAACTCCTCGCCCTGGACACCGTCGTCGGGGCGCTCGGCCTCGATCAGGCGGCGCATGGCCAGCTCCGCCGCGCGGTCGGCCTCGGTCACGGGGCTGGCGTCGGACTTGATATCGACGGCGATCGGCACGCGGAACCGCGGCCGGATGACGTCGGCGGCGGCGTCGGCCAGCCGGGCCGCGAAATCGATCAGGTCGGGCGGGCAGGCGGCGGCCATGCCGGCGCGGGCCCTACTCGGTGGGCAGTGGCGGCGCGGCGTCGTGGTTTTCGCGCATGTAGGCGATGATATCGGCGACATCGGCCGGCTTGCGCAGGCCGGCGAAGGCCATCTTGGTGCCCGGCAGGTAGTCCTTGGGCTTGGTCAGGAAATCGAACATCTCCTGATAGCCCCAGTCGCCGCCATGGTCGGCCATCGCCGCGGAATAGCCGAAGCCGTCGACCGCGGCCTTGGTCCGGCCGAGAACCGCCCACAGGTTCGGGCCGACCTTGTTGGCGCCGCCCTGGTCGAAGGTGTGGCAGGCCGTGCACTTGCGCGCCACCTTGGCGCCTTTCGCGGCGTCGCCGGCGGCCAGCAGCGTGGGCAGCGGTATGGCCTCCTCGGCCGGTGCCGCGGTCGCGGCGGCGGTATCCGCGCTCTCGGTCTCGATACCCAGGACCGAGACGTCGGTGACCGGATGCACCAGGATGTTGCCGATTTCGTTGATCACCATGATCAGCAGGCCGGCGCCCAGGACGGCGCCGGCGATCTTATTGAGTTCGAACGAATCCATCGCTTTCCGGTCCTCGATTCACCGCGCCGGCACCCTAACGGCTTCCCCCTGCCGGCCGCAACCCGTATAACACGGCGGCGCCGGCCGTGACGGGTCGCGGACCCGGGCCATGCCGGCGCCGGATACTAGCCGGCGGTCGCCCGGGCGGCATGCGGCACGGCGTCGCAGCCGTGGCGCCGGCGGCCGCTGAACCGGAACAGGCCATGTCCCGCCCTGACAAACCGTTAATCGTGATCCCGGCGCGCATGACCTCGACGCGGCTGCCGGGCAAGCCGCTGGCCGATATCGGCGGCGTGCCGATGATCGTGCAGGTCTGGCGGCGGGCGGTCGAGGCCGCGATCGGGCCGGTGCTGGTGGCCTGCGCGGAGGCCGAAATCGCCGCGGCGGTCGAGGCCGCCGGCGGTGACGCGGTGCTGACCGATCCGGACCATGCCTCGGGTTCGGACCGGGTGTTCGAGGCCGTGCGGGCGTTCGATCCGGACGGCGCCCATGACGCGGTGATCAACCTCCAGGGCGACCTGCCGACGATCGATCCGGCCTATCTCGACACCGTGCTGGCGGCGCTGGCGGCGCCGGAGGCCGATATCGCGACGCTGGCGGCCGAGATCACCGAGGATTACGAGCGCACGGCGCCGAACGTGGTCAAGGCGGTGATCTCGCTGCCGGCGGGCGGGCGCTGCGGGCGGGCACTCTATTTCACCCGGGTGCTGGCGCCCGGCGGCGAGGGGCCGCATTACCACCATTTCGGCATCTATGCCTTCCGGCCGGCGGCGCTGGAGCGCTTCGTCAACCTGCCGGCGGGCAACCTGGAGCGGCGCGAGAAGCTTGAGCAGTTGCGCGCGCTCGAGGCCGGCATGCGGATCGACGTGGCGCTCGTTGACTCCGTCCCCTTCGGTGTCGATACTCCGGCCGACCTCGCGCGCGCCCGGCGCATACTGGCCGGCCGTTAAGCGTCTCCGGCAAACGATCCGAACCAAGCGCCTTCGGCGCGGGAACCCGTCATGGCTGAAACACCGTCCGATCCGAAGCAGACCGTCGCCTTCCAGGGTATCTACGGGGCCTATTCGCACCTCGCCTGCCGCGAGGCGCTGCCCGAGATGACGCCGCTGCCGTGCGAGACCTTCGAGGACGCGTTCGCGGCCGTCTCCGAAGGCCGGGCCGGGCGTGGCATGATCCCGATCGAGAACTCGGTCGCCGGGCGGGTCGCCGACATCCATCACCTGCTGCCGCGCTCGGACCTGCATATCATCGGCGAGCATTTCCAGACCGTGAACCATCGGCTGCTGGCGCCCAAGGGGGCGGCGCTGGCGGGGCTGCGCGAGGTGCACAGCCACGTGCACGCGCTGTCGCAATGCCGCCGGCTGATCCGCGAGCTGGAAGTCAAGGCCGTGGTGCACGCCGACACGGCGGGCGCCAGCCAGATGGTGGCCGAGCGCGGCGATCCGGCCGTGGCCGCGATCGGCTCGTCGCTCGCGGCCGAGACCTATGGCCTCGAAACTCTGCGCGAGGACGTGCAGGACGTGAACAACAACGTCACCCGCTTCCTGATCATGGCGCGCGAGCGTATCACGCCGCACGTCAAGGACGGGCCGGTGATGACGACGTTCTTCTTCGGCGTGCGCAGCGTGCCGGCGGCGCTCTACAAGGCGCTGGGCGGTTTCGCCACCAATGGCGTCAACATCACCAAGCTGGAAAGCTACATGGAGGGCGGCTCGTTCGAGGTGGCGCAGTTCTACGCCGACATCGAGGGCCATCCCGACGAGCGCCGCGTGCAGTTGGCGTTCGAGGAGATCCAGTTCTTCTGCACCCGGTTCAAGATCCTCGGCACCTACCCGCAACATCCCTCGCGCTACGAAAGCTGACGCAGCCCTCACCCTGCCGTTTCCGGGTTTGAACGTATACGTTCAAGCGCTGGGGTGAGGGCGGATTGACGCGCGTCAGGTCGGCAGGCCGACGCGGCGGCGGCCTTCGTCGGATTTGAGCGCGAAGTCGGTGCCGGCGAATTCGGCCGCGTCCTCGGTGCAGAGCCAGGCGACGGCGCGGGCGGCCCATTCGGGCGGAATATGCACGGACGGGTCGAGCTGGCTGACCGGATTGATGCCGGAGGCCTTGATGGCGACCTGCATGTGGGTGGCGACGGTGCCCGGGCTCAGGCCGACGACGCGGATGCCCTGGTCGCCATATTCCTTGTGGGCGCAGCGAGTCAACGACAGGACCGCGGCCTTGGTCGAGCAGTAATGGCTCCAGCCCTCGAGGGCGCTGGTGGCGGCGCCGGAGCTGATGTTCACGATCGTGCCCGATCCCTGTTCCAGCATCACCGGGATCGCCGCGCGCAGGCCGTGGTAGACGCCCTTCAAGTTGATGTCGACGACCTGGTCCCAGTGATCGGGATCGGAGTCCGCGAGGCGCGCGATGGGGTCGATGACACCGGCGTTGTTGATCAGGATATCGAGCTGGCCGAAGGCGGTCCGGCAGCGGTCGACCATGGCGGCGACATCGGCGTAACGGCTGACGTCGCAGGCCATGGCTTCGGCCCGGCCGCCTGCGCCGCGGATCGTTTCCGCCACCGCCTCGATCTCGCCGAGGCTGCGGGCGGCCAGCAGCACGGCGACACCGTGTCCGGCCAGTTCTTGCGCGGTGGCGGCGCCGATGCCGCGGCTGGCCCCGGTGACGATGGCCGCGCGGCCCTTAAGCTCTTGCATTACTTACACTTCCTCATTCGATGTTGCGGCGGTATGCCGCCCATAGGTGGTGAGTATGAATGCGGATCGATCCGCATCAAATGGCTCGGCCTGAACCTTTGTCATGCGATTGGCGCACGAATGATCTCGCCGGCATTGCCCGCTTCCGCCATCAGCCAGTCGCGGAAGGCGGCGATCCGGGGCAAATCGGCGGTGTCGGCGGGGTAGACCAGATAATAGGCGTCCTGGGCCGGGACGGTAATCTCGAATGGCGCCAGCAGGCGGCCGTGCGCCAGGTCGTCGACGACGAACGGCCTGTGCGCCAGCGCCAGGCCGAGACCGGCGGCGGCCGCTTCCAGCGCCTGGGCCGAGCTGTCGAAGCGCATGAGGCCGGCCGGCTGCAGATCGGCGACGCCGGCCGCCGCGAGCCAGCGTTGCCAGTCTTCGCGGCGCGGATCGGCATCGACCTGCAACAGCGTGTGGCGGGCGAGGTCGGTGGGCGCGGCAAGCGTCAGGCCGGGCGCGCAAACCGGAAACATGTCCTCCGCCATCAGCAGGTCGGAACGCAGGCCGGGCCAGCGCCCGCCGCCGTAGCGGATCGCTACGTCAATATCGTCGGTCGTGAAATCGGCGAGCTTGACGGTGGCGATCAGGCGCACCTCGATTTCAGGATGCCGGTCCTGGAAGCGGCCGAGGCGCGGGATCAGCCAGCGTACCGCGAACGTGGGCAGCAGGCTGACCGCCAGCGCGCCCGCGGCCCGCGTCGCCGTCAACCGCGCCGCCGCAGCGTCGATGCTGTCGAAAGCCAATTGCAGGGTCGGATAGAAGTCTCGGCCGGCCGGCGTCAAATGCAGCCGGCCGCCCGCGCGTCGGAAGAGCGACAGGCCGAGATGATCTTCCAGCACCCGCACCTGCTGGCTCACCGCCGACTGCGTCACGTGCAGCTCGCG
>JANQKO010000447.1 GCA_028281075.1 Alphaproteobacteria bacterium
TCGCGCAGCGTGTCGCGCGAATGGGTCATGGCGCCGCGTTCGAGACCGAACACGTCTTCCAGCGCGTCGATCACCTTGGCGCCGCCGGGATGGCTGACGAAACGGTCGATGTCGCCGAGACCGAGGCCGCGCCGGCCGAGATAGCCGAGCACCACCTCGCGCAGGCGGGTGCCGACCAGCGTCGGGATGTCGCGCGAGAACAGCACGGCCAGCCCGTCGTCGCGCACGTTCCAGCCCATGACGTCGCGCGAATCCTCCCAGGTATGCTCGCCCCAGTCGGCGATGCGCGGCCCGTCGCCGTCACAGGCGATGACGCCGCCGGCGGCGCCGTCGCCGAACAGCGCCGTGGCGATGACGTTGCTCTTGCTGCGGTCGGCATGGCGGAAGGTCAGGCCGCAGAGCTCGACGACCAGGAACAGGACACGGGCGTCGGGCGCGGCCCGCGACAGCGCCGCCGCCCGGCCCAGGCCGAGCACGCCGCCGGCGCAGCCGAGACCGAAGATCGGCAGCCGTTCGACATCGCGCCGCAGGCCCAGCCGGTCCAGCAGGCGCGCGTCCAGGCTGGGCGTGGCGATGCCCGAGCTCGACACGGTGACGATGCTGTCGATCTGGCGCGGCGACAGGCCGGCGCGCGCGACGGCGTCGCGGGCCACCCGCTCCAGCAGGTCGAGGGCGTTGTCGACGTAGAGCCGGTTGCGCTCGGCGAAGCCGTGCGGCGCCAGGTACCAGTCGATCGGCACGCAGGAATAGCGGGTGTCGATGGCGGCGTTGGCATAGACCGGCGCCAGGCGGCTGAAATCGGCGAAGTCGGCGGCGAACAGCGCGGACGCCTTGGCCGCGACCTCGTCCTGGCGCAGCACGTGCGGCGGCACGGCGGTGGCAATCGAGAGCAGGCGTGGTGTCAAGCGATCGGACCTCCCTTGGGCGCGACGCGGACGCGCGCCCTCTTCATACATAGGATGACCGGCGGTCACGGCCGTTAATGAAAGCTGCAAATAATCGTGATAGATGCCACTGGACATGTATTTGGCCCCGGCGGCGGCCGAACCGGACGGGGACTGGACGGCGCGTCGCCGGCGTCTTATCTGACAGCTATCATCCGGCATCGGCCGGCCTTATGGTGAGTATATGACGCAGAACGCGACCGATCCGGAAAACACGTCCGGCGGGAACGAGCCGCCGAAGATCATTCTGCCGGCGAAGACCAGCCTGCTGGCGCGCCTGCGCACCTATTTCCTGACCGGCATCGTCGTCACCGCGCCGATCAGCATCACCGTCTACCTCGCCTGGCTGTTCATCGATTTCGTCGACCAGCAGGTCACGCCGATGATTCCGGCGCAGTACAACCCCGAGACCTACCTCAAGTTCAGCCTGCCGGGCCTCGGCCTGGTGGTCATGCTGGTGTTCCTGACCTTCATCGGCTTCATCACGGCGAACATCTTCGGGCGCACGCTGGTGCATTTCGGCGAGCGGCTGGTCAACCGCATGCCGGTGATCCGCACGGTCTACGGCGCCCTGAAGCAGATCCTGGAAACCGTGCTGAAGTCGTCGTCCGACTCGTTCCGGCAGGTGGTGCTGATCGAGTATCCGCGCCGGGGCATCTGGGTGCTGGCCTTCGTCTCGGGCCGGACCGAGGGCGAGATCCGGCGGATGGCCGGCGAGGAGCTGTTGAACGTGTTCGTGCCGACGACGCCGAATCCGACCTCGGGCTTTCTGCTGTTCGTGCCGAGGAAGGACGCGATCGTCATGGACATGACGGTCGAGGAGGCGGCGAAGCTGATCATCTCGGCCGGCGTGATCTCGCCGCCCGATCCCAAGGCCGGACCGCAGCCGGTCCCGATCGACCCGCCGCCGCTGCCGGAAAAGCAGCCGGCGGAGTAGCGCCGCTTACCGCCGGCACGCGGCCCTCACCCCGAACGCAGGTACTTCACGGCGGCGTCGCGTTCGAACAGGTAGAGCAGCACGCGCAGCGCCTGGCCGCGCGGGCCCCGCAGGTCGGGATCGGTTTCCAGCACCAGCCGGCAATCGTCGTGGGCGACCGGCATCAGGTCGCGATGGGCGTCGATGTCGGCGAGGCGGAACGCCGGCAGGCCGCTCTGCCGGGTACCCAGAACCTCGCCGGCGCCGCGCAGGCGCATATCCTCCTCGGCGATGACGAAGCCGTCGTCGGTCTCGCGCATGGTGCGGATGCGGGCGCGCGCCGTCTCGGTCAACGGCTCGGTATAGAGCAGGAGGCAGGTGCCGGGCCGGCCGCCGCGGCCGACGCGGCCGCGCAACTGGTGCAGTTGCGCCAGGCCGAAGCGCTCCGCGTGCTCGACCACCATGACGGTGGCTTCCGGCACGTCGACGCCGACCTCGATGACGGTGGTCGCGACCAGGACGCGGATCTCGCCGGCGGCGAAGGCGTCCATGACGGCATCCTTCTCCGCCGCCTTCATGCGGCCGTGCACCAGGCCGACGGCCGGGCCCAGGTCCCGGCCGAGGGCGGCGTAGCGGTCCTCGGCGGCGGCGAGATCGAGGGCGTCGGATTCCTCGACCAGCGGGCAGACCCAGTAGACCCGGGCATCGCCCGCCAGCAGGCGCCGCAGGCCGGCGACGACATCGCCCAGCCGCGACAGCGGCATGGAACGGGTGTCGATGGGCGCGCGGCCCGGCGGCTTCTCGTCCAGCTTCGAGACGTCCATGTCGCCATAGGCCGTCAGCGTCAGCGTGCGCGGGATCGGCGTCGCCGTCATCACCAGCACGTCGACCGCCTTGCCCTTGGCGCCCAGCAGCAGGCGCTGGTGCACGCCGAAGCGGTGCTGCTCGTCGATCACCACCATGGCGAGGTCGCGGAACTCGACTGTCTCCTGGAACAGGGCATGGGTGCCGACGGCGATCGCCGCCGCGCCATCGGCGATCCGCGCCAGCACCTGCGCCCGCGCCTTGCCTTTCAGCCGGCCGGTCAGCAGCACGATCTCGATACCGGCGGCGGCGCAGAGCGGCGTCAGGGTTTCGAGATGCTGGCGGGCCAGGATCTCGGTCGGCGCCATCAGCGCCGCCTGGGCGCCGCTTTCGACCGCGATCAGCATGGCCAGCAGCGCGACCACGGTCTTGCCGCTGCCGACATCGCCCTGCAGCAGTCGCAGCATGCGGGAAGCACCGGCCATATCGGCGGAGATTTCGGCCAGCGTCCGGTTCTGCGCGGACGTCAGCGCATAGGGCAGGGCGGCCGTGACCTTGGCCCGCAAGCGGCCGTCGCCGTCGATCCGGCGGCCGGCGCGGCGGCGCATCTGCGCCCGCACCAGGGCCAGCGCCAACTGGTTCGCCAGCAGCTCGTCATAGGCCAGGCGCCGCCGGGCCGGATCGGCCGGGTCCAGGCCGGCCTCGGCATCCGGCGCGTGCGCCCGGCGCAACGAGTCGCGCCAGTCGGCCCAGCCCTGGCGCTGCCGCCAGGCCGGATCCTGCCATTCCGGCAGCTCGGGCAGCTCGGCCAGCGCCGCGGCGACGGCGCGCGCCAGCGGCTTCGGCGTCAGGCCCTCGGTCAGGCGGTAGACCGGCTCGACCAGCGGCAGGCTGTCGAACGCCTCGACCGGGATCACATGGTCGGGATGCGGCATCTGCGGCCGGTCGTTGAAATAGGCCATGCGGCCGCTGACCACCCGCGTCGCGCCGACCGGCAGCAGGTCGTTCAGATAGTCCGCCTGCGCGTGGAAGAACACCAGCGTCAGCGTGCCGCTGTCGTCGGAACATTCGACCCGGTAGGGCACGCGGCGGCTGGGCGGCGGCTGGTGCCGGTCGACCCGCACGGTCAGCGTGACCATGGCGCCGTCGGGCGCCTCGGCGACGGACGGGCGGAACCTGCGGTCGACGATGCCGGCCGGCAGATGCCAGCAGAGGTCGACCAGCCGGGGGCCGGCCACTTTCTCGATCAGCTTGCCGATACGCGGGCCGACGCCCTTCAGCGTCGTCGTCTGGCGGAACAGGGGCGAGAGGATTTCCGGACGCATGGCCGTACCGTAGCCGGGTCGATGCGACTTTGCATCCCGCCGAGGCTGACAGGCCGCGGGCCGCGGGTTATATGCTGTCGCAGCAAGGGGACAGACCGCATGAACGATGATCCCGCGATCCGGCGCAAGCGCCTGAAGTACCGGAGCTGGCACCGCGGCACCAAGGAGCTCGACATGTTTTTCGGCGCCTTCGCCGACCGGCATCTCGACGCGCTGACGGACGAACAGGTCGACCGCTACGAGACCATCATCGAGCAGGACGAGCACGCGATCTATGGCTGGCTGGTGCGCCGGCAGCCGGTGCCGCCGGAGCTCGACAACGACGTCATGCGCATGATCCTGAGCTTCAAGTTCGAACCGGCGGGCAGTTGAGCGGCACCGTGACCGACCTCGACCGCATATTGACCGGCGCCGGGCGGATCACCGTCGCGGGCGCGCCGGAGGGCCTGGACGGGCGGGTCGTGGCGCGGCTGGCGGCGGGCGCGCCCGGCGGCGTGCTGCACATCGCGCGCGACGATGCGCGCATGGCGGCACTGGCCCGGTCGATCGGCTTCTTCGCGCCCGATCTTGCGGTCCTGCGCCTGCCGGCCTGGGACTGCCTGCCCTATGACCGGGTATCGCCGAACGGCGAGGTCTCGGCCCAGCGCATGGACGCGCTGGCGCGGCTGGCGGCCCGGGCCGATACCGGCGCGGCCGAACCGTTCGTTCTGCTGACCACGGTCAACGCCGCGGTGCAGCGGGTGCCGGCGCGCGACCTGCTGCGGGACGCGACCCTGCGGGCCCGGGTCGGCGCGACGCTCGACCTGGACGCGCTGCTGGAGTTCCTGGTCCGCAACGGCTTCACGCGGACCGGCACGGTCATGGAGGCGGGCGAGTTCGCCACCCGGGGCGGCATTGTCGATATCTTTCCGCCCGGCGCGGAATCGCCGCTGCGGCTCGATTTCTTCGGCGACACGCTGGAGACGATCCGCGTGTTCGACCCGCTGACCCAGCGCACCATCGGCAAACAGGACGGCATCGACCTGGTGCCGGTATCGGAAGTGCTGCTGACCGACGAGACCATCACCCGCTTCCGCGGCGGCTATCGGGCGCTGTTCGGCGCCGTGACCGACGACGATCCGCTCTATGCCGCCGTGTCCGAGGGCCGCAAGCATATCGGCATGGAACACTGGCTGCCGCTCTACCACGAGCGGCTGGAAAGCCTGTTCGACTACCTGCCCGACGCGGTGCTGACCCAGGACCACCTGGTCGACGAGGCGCGCGAGGCCCGGCTGACGCAGATCCGGGAACATTACGACGCCCGCGCCGAGGTGGCCGAAACCCGCGGCTACGGCCAGGCGCCGATCTACAAGCCGGTGCCACCGGACCGGCTCTATCTCCCGGACGCGGAATGGCGGACAGCCACCGGCGGCCGCCGCATCGCCGCCTTCACGCCGTTCCAGGTGCCGCCCGGCGACAACGTGGTCGACGCCGGCGGCCGCCAGGGCCGTAAGTTCACGGCCGAGCGGGCGCAGGACGACGTCAATGTGTTCGACGCGCTGCGCGGCCATATCGAGGCACAGCGCAAGCAAGCTCGCCGGATCGTCGTCGCCGGCTATAGCGCCGGTTCGGCCGACCGCTTGAGCCTGGTGCTGCAGGACCACGG
>JANQKO010000451.1 GCA_028281075.1 Alphaproteobacteria bacterium
GCTGGACGATCCGCCGCCGCAACTGAAGCCGCGCGAAAAGCCGGCGCCCGGGAGCGCGAACGAGGCGGCGCCGGCCGCGCCGGCACCGGAACGGCGGCAGGCGCCGGCGTCCGATCCGGCGACGCCGCGCGACATCGAGGACACCGATGTCCATGTCATCGCCGCCGATGACCTCTACGACAATCTGGAATCGGCGGGTCTGGAGGCGGAAGCCATCGAGCTGAGCCGGGACGAGGCGCGCATCTACTTGGCCAACAGCGTCTCCGGCGACTCGCGGACCCATGTCGGTGACGTCGCCCGGTCGCTGGTCGCGGCTGTCCCCGGCGACGTCGAGCGCGTGGTCCTGGTGCAGCCTGACGGCGAGGGCCGGGAGCGCCGCATCACGGTCGACCGCCGCGAGGTCGAGCAATTGGCGATCGTCGACTACCTGTTCGATGGCCTCGAAGGCCAGGGCTACGAGGTCGAATCGCTCGACATCTCGCACCGCCAGGTGAAGGTCGTGGTCGGCGGCGCCGGCACATCCCATGGCGACGGCGGGCGGCGGGCGGCACAGGTGCTGCTGGCGGCGCTGCCGACGCCGGTGGAGCGGTTCGAGATCGTGCATGTCGATGCCGGCGTCGAGGTTGGCCGCGTTGTCGTCGGCCGTGACGACGTCAAGCGGGACGCGCAGGTCGACGCCCTGTTCGACGGCCTCGCCGCGCGGGGCTTCGAGCTGGAATCGTTCGAGTTCTCCGACAGCCAGGCCACGGTCTATCTGTCCGACGAGCGCGACCGGCCGCGGGCCGACTACGTGTCCGCGGCGCGGCTGGTCGCCGACGCCGCGCCGGCGCCGTTCGACGAGGTGGTCCTGGTCGGCCTGAAGGCGGGCGTCGAGGCGTCCAGGGTGACGCTGCGGCGCCGCGCCGTGGCGGGCGGCCTGGCGGCCGGACGGGACGCGGTGCGGCCGCCGGTCATCGAGGAGCTGGTGCCCGATCTCGGCCAGGACGAGAAGCGGGCGGTCGCCGTCAAGGTGTTCGAGGAGCTGGGCGAGCAGGGTTTCGGCGTCGATGCCTTCGAGCTGACCCGCCACAAGGCGACGATCTTCGTGACGCCCGGCAAGTTCCGGCAGTTCGCCCGCAATACCGGCCGGGCGGCCCGGGCCGTCGCCAATCATGTGCCCGACAGCGTCGAGGAAATCGAGGTGGTGACGCTGAATGCCGGCCTGGAGATCGCGCGGGTGACGCTGTTCCGGCACGATCTGGAGGCCGCCGTCGCCCGCAACGGCAGCCCCGAGGAGGTCTGGGCCAATGCCAGGATCGACGGGCCCGTGGCCGCCCTGAAGCCGGAGGGCTCGATCCCGGAAGACGCGATCCGCAACCCGAAACGCTATCCGACCCTGACCTGGAACGTGCGGCCGGCGCTCAGGCAGCAGATCGGCGGCCCGGACGGGTTCTACATCTATCAGATCTGGCTGGCGGCGACGGCCGAGGCCGAGCTCTATCGCGGCCTGCGCGTGACCGGCACGATCGGCAAGAACGTCACCAACAATTTCGACAAGCTGAAGCTGCAGTCGGACAGCGTGCTGCCGCGGGTGCGCAGCGATATCGTGCGCTATCTGCAGGAAGGCCAGGACGGCAACATCGTGCGCCTGCAGGCCGACTATCTGTTCCTGCCGTTCAAGGACTGGTCGGCGCGGCTGTCGGCCGGCCTGCTGGAGGAGATGTTCGCCGGCGTCGGCGCCGAGGTGCTCTACCGGCCGTTCGGCTCGCGGCTGGCGATCGGCGCGGACATCAACCGGGTGCGGCAGCGCGATTTCGATCAGCGCTTCGATTTCCTCGATTACGAGGTGACAACCGGGCACCTGAACGTCTATTACAAATTTCCATGGTTCGGTCTCACGGGCGAGGTGCATGCGGGCCAGTTCCTGGCCGGCGACCGCGGCGCGCAATTCGTCGTGTCACGGTCGTTCAAGTCGGGCATGCGGCTGGGCGGCTGGGCGACGTTCACCAACGTCTCGGCGGAGGATTTCGGCGAAGGCAGCTTCGACAAGGGCTTCTTCATCTCGATCCCGTTCGAATTGCTGCTGACCAACTCGACCCGCCGCCGCGGCACCTTCGCCTTCCGGCCGCTGACCCGCGACGGCGGTCAGATGCTGTCGATCTCGAACCGGTTGTACGGCCTGGTGGAGGAAGGCAACCTGGACAACATCGCCCAGGACTGGTCGCGGCTGCTGGATTGAACCGACGGTCCTGACCGCGCCGGAACCGGCCGGCCTGTTCAGCGGATGCGCAACAAGGGACGACGGAAGCGTTGAATTTTCAGCATGAAGCCCCGATTGCCCGGGAGGCGACGCAGCACCATGGCGTCCACGACGAGGTCCTGGACCTGCGTTTCCTGTTCGGCAAGATCGGCCGGAACTGGTGGGTGATCCTGCTGTTCGGCCTGCTGGGCCTGGTGTACGGCATCTACCAGGCGACGCAGTTCGTGCCGAAGCGTGTCGCCTCGATGGTGATCATGCCGCAAAGCGGCGGCATGGCCGGCCTCAACCTGGGCGGCGGCCAGGGCGGCGGCGTCACCGGCGTCGCGGCGACACTGAAGCTCGCCATGGGCGGCGGCGGCGGTGGCGGCAACGAGACCTTCGAGCGCCTGAGGCTGGCGATGTCGTCGATCACCCTGGCGCGCGAGCTGGACGAGAAATACGGCCTGCTGAGGCAGGTGTATGACCACCGGTGGGATGCCGGACGGCAGGGCTGGCGGCCGGTGACCGACGCGGATCTCGGCCTGCAGGAACGGCTCCTGCGCCACCTGAACGTGACCAACGACTACACGCCCAGCATCGAGAAGCTGGCGCGCCATGTCGGCGGCAAGGTTCAGTTCGAGCAGATAAAGAAGTCGGAGTTCTGGCGGGTCAAGGTCGAGGACATCGACGGCGATGCGGCGCTGGAACTGCTGAACAACGCTTACTGGACGGCCGACGAGCTGTTGCGCGAGCAGGACCGCGAGCAGGTCCGCGCCCGGCAGGCCTATCTCCGGTCGCGGGTCGACGATGCCCAGTTGACCGAGATCCGCCGGGCGCTGATCGGCGCGATGATGTCGGAGGAACGAACGGCGATGCTGCTGGAGGGCGGACTGCCCTATGCCGCGAAGGTCATCGAACGGCCGTTCTTGAGCGAAAACCCGACCCAGCCGAATCTGATGCTGCTGATCGGCATTCCGGTCGCGGCCGGCCTGCTTCTGGGGTTCGCCCTGGTGACGTTGATCGCCGTTTTCCGCAGCGAGTAGGCGGGATCATGCGGCCCGCCGGCCCGGAAGACGTGCCCGGACGGATGACCGGTGACCACCGGCGGGTCCGGGACCGCCGGCCGCCGACATGACCGCCGCGTCCTTCGGCCGGCTCGGCGCGCCGCGGCTGGTGTTCTCTTGGAACATGGCCTACGCCGTGCTCTGGGCCTACCGGTCCCTGTTTTCGGTCCTGGGCGAGGTCTTTGTGATGCGGTTCACGTCGATCGAGGACACCCGGAACTATCAGTCGCAGCAACTGGTGGAATCGTTCTCGTCCGCCAGCCAGGTCGGCAATCAGATCGACGTCAAGATGCAGATCTATGCCACCACGATCACCGAGCTGACGGGCGCGTTGATCGGCTTCCTGGTGGCGGGCAATCCGATCCTGGTGAATATCGGCTTCCAGACCATCGGCTTCATCGGCCTGGTCGTCTTTCTCAAGGCGGTCGACGAACAGTCCCGGAAGTGGCTGCTGGTCCTGATGATGCTGCCGTCATTCACGGTCTGGTCGTCGATCGCGTCGAAGGAAGCGATCATCATCATGCTGGTCGGCGTGATCTGCGCCCACGTCGTCCGCATGTACAACAATACCGACAAGCTCAGGCCTCACCATTTTCTGGTGCTGCTGGTGCTCTACATGTTCAAGCCGCACTATCTGATACCCGTCGTCTACGTGCTGGGCATCAGCTACGTGGCGCGGCATGTCCGGCAGCAGACGACCGTCGCCATCGTCGCGTTTATCGCGACGATGGTCATGATGTACATATTCCGCGATCAGATCGACGACTTCGCGCGCACCGTCGACGGCTGGCTGACGGCGCTGGGCGGGCGAAGCACGCGGCCCCCGTTCCTGGTCGAGCCGTACGATGTCTACGTGAAGGCGCCCTATGGCATGTTCATGGCGTTCTTCGGGCCGAAGCTGACCGAGGCCGCCAACGGCGTCCTGCACATGCTGACCTTCATCGAGAGCAGCTTCATGGTCGGCATTCTCTTCATGCTGTTCATCCAGCGCCTGCCCGAGCTGCCGGTCTACAACGTGGTCCTGGCGATGGGGACGACGTTCTGGGTGATGTTTCCGAACTATCCCCTCGGCATCTTCAATCCGGGCACGGCCGTGCGCTACCGGACCGGCTATATCCTGCTGATCTTCCTGGCGTTCATCGTGCTTCTGCCGCGCGCGCGCCGGCTGCCCTGGCGGCTGCGGCGGCGCCGGCGGCCGGTTCAGGCCCCGTCGGCCGCCGTGACATGATCCCGCGCCGCCGTCCCGGCGGCCGGCGTCAGCACGACATCGAAGCCGGATATGCTGAGTTCGTCGTCGTCGAACCGGCGGAACCGTTCGGCCATGCTGGCGCGGGGTGTCGGCACGGCGTCCCATCTGTCGATGCCGACGACGCCCACGGCGAACCCGGCCCGTTCGAAGTGGCGGATCATCTCGCAGAAGCGAATCCGGTTCGTGTAGAAGCCGGAATTGGCGATCAGACCGCTTTCCCAGACCCTGTCGGGGAACCGCAGATTGTTGAGCGACTGCGCCAGGTGATCGCGCAGGTCGACCCGGTGCGAACAGACACCGTTGGCGGACATGACGCGGCGCAGCTCGGTCATGGTGGCGGCGAACTCGTCGAGACGGACATGCTCCAGGACTGCCTGCGACCAGATGAAGTCGACCGTGCCGTCCGGGATGGTGCGCAGCGATTCGAGACCATGGGTCAGGTACTTGGCGCGGCAGGCGGCCATCAGCTCGCCGATGTCCCGACAGCCATCGGCGTCGACGGCGGGCAGGTCGGCGTTCCGAAGGCTGTCCGCCAGCGCCCGGTAGACCGCCATGTCCGTGCGGGCGAAGCTGCCGCTGTCGACCAGCCAGCAGCCCTGGCCGCCGAAGGCCCGGGCGATCGGCGCCGAAGCCAGCGAGTCGCCGGGGCCGAGCTCCAGGCAGACGAAGTCCGCGGCCAGGCCGTGCCGGCGCGCGCGCTCATGGTGCCGGCGGAAGTTGGCGATGGCATAGGCGGGGTCGTCCATGGCGCCGTGGCGGAAGACCGGCAGCCGCTGCAACAGCCGCCGGCCGAGGGGCAGGCGCGACAGTGCGATCTTCGCCGCGATCTTGCCCCACCAGGGAACGTGCCGGGCGATCGTCATGGTGCCGGCCGCAGTTCCTGGTACAGCGCCTGATAGCGCGCCGCGGCGCGATCGATGGTGTAGTGCCGCAGGATCCGCTGCCGGCCAGCGTCGCCCAGCGCCCGCCGCTCGTCCACCGACCGGCCGGCGAGATCGGCCCATCCCGTGGCCAGCGCGTCCGGATCGCGCGGCGGGACGACACGTCCGGCATCGCCGAGCAGGATGGCGGTGTCGCCGACGTCGGTGACGACGCATGGCACGCCGCAGGCCATCGCCTCGCCGACCACGTTCGGGAAGGCCTCGCCGTTCGACGCGCAACTGGCGATGTCGAAGCCGGCCGTCAGCATCGGCGTGTCCCGCCGTTCGCCCAGCAGGTGCACCCGGTCCGCGATCCCGTGGCGTGCGATCAGCGCCATCAGTTCGGCGTTGCCGGCATCCATGCCGGCGCCGACGAGAACGAAGCGGGCGGTGGTGATCCGACGGCCGAGAATGCCGGCCGCCGCGATGAAGTTGGCATGGTCCTTCAGCGGATCGAAGCGGGCGACGAGGCCGATCAGCAGGCTGGACGGCGGCAGCGACAGCGCGTCCAGCAGCGCCTGCCGCGCCGAGGGATCGGGCTTGAACAGGGCGGTATCGAAACCGTTGGGGATCAGCGCCCACTGGCGGGGCCGGTAGCCCAGGCCGGCATGGATCTCGCGGCCGGCGCGGGAGTTCACGACCACCACGTCGGGATATGGCGACAACCTCGCCAGCAGCTTGACCACCAGGCCGTTGATGCCGGCGACGTAGCGCGCGTCGGTGCGCGCGCACCTGATGTTCCAGGCGATCCGGGGCACGCCGCCCAGCCGGCCGATAAGCGTGCCGACGAGATCGGCGTGGTAGAGCCAGGTCTGCAGGACGTCCGGGCGTTCGCGGCGGAGCAGCCGCCAGAGCCTTATCAGGGCGACCGGGTTGGGCGCCGACTTCGACAGGCCGAGGCCGTGGGTGGGGATGCCGATATCGTTGATCCGCCGCGCGATCGGACCCAGGCCGGTCAGCGAGACGACCGTGTTCCGGACCTGGTCGCGGTCCATGGTCGACAGCAGCCGCAGCAGCATGGTCTCGGCGCCGCCCGTCGACAGGCCGGTGATCAGGTGGACGATCTTCATCACATCAGGCGCCGGCGCGGCGCGTCAGGCGCGGATGCGCCCGCCGACCGACCGCCGCCGGCATACATCTCGTGCCAGGCCTGAAACATCAGGATGCCCCAGATGGGTTCCTGAATTTCCGTCCGCCCGGTGACGATATCGTCCCACATGCGCCGGATGGGGGCGGGATCGAACAGCGCCTCCCGCCGCAGCCGGTGTTCGTCCAGCAGTGCTTCCGCCCAGTCCCGCACCGGTCCGCGCAGCCAGCGGCCGATCGGCACGCCGAAGCCCATCTTCGGCCGGCTGACCAGCGCCTGCGGCACGTGCCGGTGCAGCACGTCGCGGAGCAGCCGCTTGCCGCCATCCTGTCCCAGCCGCATGTCGAACGGCAGCCGCCAGGCGAACTCGACCAGCCGATGGTCCAGCAGCGGCACGCGGACCTCCAGATTGACCGCCATGCTGGCGCGGTCGACCTTGGTGAGGATGTCGTCGTGCAGATAGGTCAGGCTGTCGAAAAGCTGCATCCGCTCGATGAAATTGGGGATCTCCGGCCGTCCGTCGGCCGCGAAGGCGCCGACCGCCGGCTCGACGCCGCCCGGCACCAGGGCGGCCGGGTCGTCCCACTGGCTGTGCTGCCGCCGATAGAGCCCGTCGGCATCGCCGGCCCGCAGCAGCGCGGCCAGCCGCCGGGCGCGGTCGGCCAGCCGGGGTGCCGCGCCCGGCGGACTCAGCCCGCGCCAGATCGGGTTGGGCACCGACGCGACCAGCCCGGCGCCTGCCCGCCGGCAGGCCGGCGGCAGCCAGCCGAAGCGCCGGCGCACCATGTCGGCCCAGCGATAGCGGGTATAGCCGGCGAACAGCTCGTCGCCGCCGTCGCCGGACAGCGCGACCGTGACGTGGTGCCGCGTCAGCCGCGAGACCAGCAGGGTCGGCAGTTGCGAGGAATCGCCGAACGGCTCGTCATAGTGCCGCGGCAGGTCGGGAATCGCCGCCAGCGCGGTCGCCGGATCGACGTGCAGCTCTTCGCCCGGCGCGAAACTGCCGGCCCAACGCAGGCGGTCGCCCGGGCATGACCCGCTATTTCGAGGACATCCGCATCGGCGAGCAGGCCAGTCTCGGGGATCACCGGTTCACAGCCGAGGAGATCGTGAGCTTTGCCGAGCGCTTCGATCCGCAGCCGTTTCATCTCGATGAGCAGGCGGCGGCGGAGAGCCATTTCGGCGGGCTGGTGGCCAGCGGATGGCACACGGCGGCCGTCTGGATGCGGCTGATGGTCTCCCACTGGCAGCGGCAGATCGAGGCCGAGGCCTACGCGCCCGGCGAGCGACGCCCGCGCCTCGGCGTTTCACCGGGAATCCGGGCCCTGAAGTGGCAGACGCCCGTCCGGGTCGGCGACACGATCAGCTACTCCACGCGCGTCACCGGCAAGGAGGAGCTCACGTCGCGCCCGCAATGGGGCCTCGTGATCAGCCGCAACGAGGGCGTCAACCAGGACGGTCGGGAGGTGCTGACATTCCTCAGTCAGGTGTTTGTCGAGCGACGCACGGTGGCTGGCCAGCAGCCCTGACGCGAGACTCAGTCGCCCTCGAACGCCATCAGCGTCTGCACATCGACGCCCATATTCTCCAGCACGGTCCGCCCTCCGAGATCGGGCAGCTCGATGATGAAGGCCGCCGCCGGCACCTTGCCTCCGGGGCGCTCGATCAGCCGCACGGCCGCGCGCGCGGTGCCGCCGGTGGCGATCAGGTCATCGACCATGAGAACGGTCTGGCCGGGCGCGACGGCGTCGGTATGCATCTCGACCTGGTCGATGCCGTATTCGAGCTCGTAGCTCTCGGTGATCGTCTGCCAGGGCAGCTTGCCCTTCTTGCGGATCGGCACGAAGCCGCGCCCGAGCTGGTGCGCGACCGCGCCGCCGAGGATGAACCCGCGCGCCTCGATGCCGGCGACGAGGTCGACCGTGTGCGCCACATGATGCGCCACGAGGAGATCGACCGCCCGGCGCAGGCCCGTCGCGTCGCCGAGGAGCGTCGTGACATCGCGGAACATGATGCCCGGCTTGGGATAGTCGGGAATGGTCCGGACGAGACTTTTG
>JANQKO010000506.1 GCA_028281075.1 Alphaproteobacteria bacterium
CTGTACCGGTTCCAGCAGGACCGGCTGACCAGGGCGCGCGCGGCGGCCGAGAACAGCCACCGCCAGGCGATCGACGCGGACTTCCGGACGCTCGATGCCGAATGGGGCGCCGACAAGGACCGCAACGACGAGGTCGCCCGGCGGGCGGTGACGGCGCTGGGGCTGGAGGCGGCCGAGATCGACGCGCTGGGCGAGGCCATGAAGACGCATGCCGGCCTGTGGCGGACCATGCACCGGATCGGCCTGAAGCTGGGCGAGGACAGGTCGATCGGCCGGGCCGCCGGGCGGCTCGACATCTCGAAGGCCGAGGCGCTGCGGAAGATCGACGGCATCCGCGGCGACAGGGCGCATCCCTACTACGACGACCGGCACCCCGGGCATAAGGCGGCGATCGCCGAGATGCAGGAGCTGCACAAGGTGGCCTATCCCGAGGCGGCGGCATGAGCCCGGACGAGCGCCGGGCCGAGGCGCTGCGGATCGCGATGCATCTGGGCCAGCCGTACCATCACGGCGACCTGGAGAAGATGGTCGAGATGGCCGAGCGCTTCGACCGGTTCATGCGCGACGGCCGGCCGAAGGCGCCGGCGGCGAAGGCGGCACGCACGCCGAAGAGCTGATTCCATCGGCCGGGCACCCCTTGGGCGGGTCCGGCGACATTGCCCCGCTTGGCCGGCGTGACAGGCCAGGAAGGGTCCCGCCCGCGCACGCGGCTTCGGCGGGGCACCCCTTCACATCGCATCCCAACACTGACAGCGAATGGAGGGCCACGTGTCCACGCAGGTAACCGTGAGCTTCGTCAAGCAGTTCGAGGGCAACGTCATGCACCTCGCGCAGCAGGGGCGGAGCAAGCTCGACGGCAAGGTGATGACCGACAGCTTCGCCGCCGAGACCAAGTCGTACGAGCGCATCGGCGCGACCGAGATGCAGGAAAAGAACGTCCGCCACGGCGACACGCCGATCATGGACACGCCGCACAGCCGGCGGGTCCTGACCGCCGTGCCCTACGAGTGGGCCGACCTGGTCGACAAGGAAGACGACGTGCAGATGCTGATCTCGCCGACGTCGGAATACGCCATGGCGGCGGCGAAGGCGGCCGGCCGCAAGATCGACGACGTGATCATCGCCGCGGCGAACGGCAACGCGAAGACCGGCAAGGACGGCACGGCGCTGGTGCCGCTGCCGACGAGCCAGACCATCGCGGCGGGCGGCGGCGGCATGACGCTGGCGAAGCTGATCGAGGCATCGGAGAAGTTCAACCTGGCCGATATCGATCCGGACGAGCCGAAGTGCATGGTGATCGGGCCGAAGCAGGTCTCGAACATGCTCAACATCCCCGAGCTGACGAGCCAGGACTTCACCCAGCTCCGAGCGCTGTGGGACGGCAAGTTCGTCCATTACATGGGCTTCGACTTCGTGATGTCGAACCGCCTGGCGCTGTCGGGCTCGGACCGCCAGTGCCTGGCCTTCACGCGCCAGGGCATCAAGTACGGCATCCGCTCGAACCAGCGCACCCGCATCACCGAACGCTCGGACAAGTCGTACGCGACGCAGGTCTACCTGTCGCTCGACATCGGCGCCGTCCGCGTGGAGGAGGTGCAGGTGGTCCAGATCGACTGCCAGGAATAGGAGGGCCGAAGCATGGCCGTGACCAACGAGAACAGCACGCAATACGCCAACGCCGTCGCCGACCCGAAGGTCCAGAACGAGACCAACGACTGGCACGGGCGGCTGCGCATCGCGCGGTTTTCCTTCAAACAGGGCCAGTTCGCGGACCCGCCGGCCGCCGGCGATGCCGGCTCCACCGCGCGCCTGGTGCGTCTGCCGCCCGGCCGCTGTCGGGTGCTGTTGGGCCTGTCGTACCTGCATGCCTCGGCCTTCGGCGCCGGCCGCGTGCTCGATATTGGCTGGCAGGCCTACAACGACCTCGACGGCAACGCCGTGGCGGCGGACCCGAACGGGCTGGCCGACAATATCGACGTCGCCGCGGCGGAGCCGAAGACCGTCACCGGCACGATCGGTGGCGACGAGACGAAGCAGTTCCTCAGCCGTGACGAGGTCGTGATCGAGGCCACCGTCGCCGGCGGTACGATCCCGGTCGACGCCACGCTGTCGGGCTATTTCGTCTACGTGAAGGACTGATCCTCCTACGCCAAGGCTTCGGAGGACAGGTCCCCCTACGCCGAGGCGTCGGGGGACAGGCCCTCCTGCGCCAGGGCGTCGGAGGGTAAACGCCTACCTGGAGGGCCCGTTCGTTCGCCGAAGTCTCGGCGGCGGCGGGCCCTTCCGCATTTCGAGGATGCCGACATGACCATCGCCAAGCTGGAGGGCGCGTTCACCGGCACCGGCGCGTCCAGCCCGATCGCCGTCGCCGGTGGTTTCAACTTTCGCCTGGCCGGCACGTTCGTCGCCACGGTGAAGCTGGAACGCAGCTTCGACGACGGCACGACCTGGGCCGTGGTGTCGAAGAACATCGACGGCCAGGAAGCCGCCTATACCGCCGCGGTCGACGCCGTCGGCAACGAGCCGGAGGCGGGCGTGACGTACCGCTGGACCTGCACCGCGTTCACCAGCGGCCAGATCGACTACCGCATCAGCCAGTAGGAGGGGAAATGCCGAACAAGACACCCGATCCCGGACCGCCGGCGCCCGCGCCGACCGTCCGCGTGCGGCCGCAGCGCGGCAACGCGGCGGCCAACGAGCGGCACATGGAGCGCTGCCGGCGGCTGCGGCTGTGGCTGCTGGCCGAGCTGGGCACCGACGCGCGCTGGTGCGACGTGGCGCTGCGCGAGATCGTCCATGCCGTCGGGCGCCATGTCGGGCTGCCGGACGCGCAGCCAAGCGACGGCAACCCGTCGACGGCGGTCTGCGAGCGGCTGTGGCTGCACGTCGCCGACAGCGGCGACCGGCCGAAGATCGCCATGGTCGAAGTCCTGGCCGAGCTGGCGGATCGCGAATGCCGTGGCCTGGTGCGCGAGGACGGCCGCATCCTGGCCGCGCACAAGGCCCAGCACCACAAGCGCAAGGTCGAGCGCGACCTGCGCAAACGGCGGCCGAAGATCAAGAGCGAGAACGCCGGCCTGCCGCTCGATCCCGCCGCGGCGCTGCCGGTGGCGGTCGCGCGGCGCGACGAGCTGATGGGAGCGTGAGATGGCCTGGGTCTACTACAACACCGCGAAGGAGAACCAGGCCGACGGCAACGCCGTCAACCTGGACGCCGCCGGCGACGTGATCAAGTGCGACCTGGTGACCTCGGCCTACGTGCCGAACATCGACACCGACGAGGCGCGCACGGCCACCAACGAGGTGGCGACCGGTCCGGAATATCCGGCCGGCGGCAAGACAATCGTGGCGCAAATCGTAACCGTCGACACGGTGAACGACCGCATCGAGTGGGATTTCGATGATGTCCCGTTTCTCCAGGACGCGACGGGCTTCACCAACGCGCGCTACGCCCGGCTCTACAAGAACGCCGGCAACCTGATCTGCTATGCCGATCTGGGCGGCGACAAGTCGATCCAAGGCGGCGACCTGACGCTGCAGATCGACCCCGACGGCGCGCTGAACTGGTAGGCGGGCCATGCGCGTCATCGTCTGCCGGAAGGACTATCCGCCGACCGGCGATCCCGCGGTCGACCGGCAGCGCTACCGGCGCGGCCAGGTCATCGACTGCCTGCCCGACGGGACGCCGGTCGGCGGCGCCGTCCAGCGGCATCCGCACATGCAGGTGATCGACGTCCCCGGCCTGACCGCCGCCGATGCCGAACGGCTGTGCATGACGGACTACCAGCATTGGCGCGGCGGGCTGGACGACGCCTATTTCGACAACAGGGACGATCCGCGCCGGGCGCTCGACGATCCGGCGCTGCACGCGCGCCGGCGCGAGCGCATCGACCTGGACGACGCGCGCCTGCCGATGGCCCAGCGCGCGCGGCTGGCCAGGGATGCCGACCATCGTCGGGCCGCGTCGCTGACGCGAGACGCGTGCATGGCGGCGGTCCGGGACGACGAGCGCGCCCGGCCGCGGCCGTCGAAGCCGAAGGCGCGCGCATGACCACGCTGACACCGGTCGTCGTCGAGGAGACGTTCGGCGACGCCGGCGACGACTTCGCGACCTTCGCGCTGTGGGAGGCGGCGCTGCCGGCCGACCTGACGGTCGAGGTCTCGGGCCAGACCTGCGAGGCGATGGCGGCCGACAGCGGTCATATCGTCCTGCATGACACGGCGGTCGCGACGGATGATTTCTACACCGGCCTGGTTGTTGAGTGGTCGGGCGAACAACGACGGATCACCGACTATGTCGGGTCGACGAAGACCTGCACCATCGGCGCGCTGAACGGCGGCGCCGCGACGTTCAGCGGCACGCCGCAGGCGAACGACGCCTTCACGGTCTACCCGGTGGTGATGAAGGGGCTGGCGCACGCGCACGACGTCAACGCGCTGATGACCATCGCCGGCCAGACGACGGATGCCGACGCCCATGTCTGGCTGGCCGCGAAGGCGGGCGCGAGCTGGCGGGATACGGCGACGCCGGCCACCGAAGAGATCGACCGTGACGGGACGACGTTCCGCAACACGCACAATCCGGGTTCGACGAACCAGAATTTGCTGCTGGTCAACACGCCGTACACCGTGGTCGAGGGCCTGCAACTCTGGAGTTCCGGCGGCCAGACCCGCGTGACGCAACTGAACCTCGCCGGCGCGAATACGGTCTTCCGTGACGGCCAGGTCCGAGATTCGACGGGCAATCTGCAGCGCCGGAACCTATTCACGTTGTCGGGCGCCGGCGCGACGATGGTCAACAGCGCGTTGTGGTGGAATTCGGGCCAGTCCTTCGGTCAATGGTCGCGGGTCTGTCAGTTTCAGGGCGGCGCGAAGATGGTCAATTGCGGTTTCTACCGCCCGACCGTCCTGGGGACATCGGCCCAGGCGATCGTCCGGCGCGACGGGGATTGCGAATTTCGGTCGACCGCGTTCTACGGCAATTGGGGCAGCTTTCAGACCAGCTCGACGGGCGCGATCACGATCGATCACTGCGCGACCAATCTGGCATCGTTCGGCACCATCAGCGCCGGCGCCAACAACATCACGTCGGGCAGCAACACGGGTGATCTGGAAGACATCGCGACCGACGCCGGCGACGGCCGGGCCAAGGCCGGCGGGAACCTGGAAAGCGCGGGCGCGGTCGAGACCGATACCGACTATGGCGCCGGCCGGGTCGACGTGTTCGGCAACGCGCGGCATGCGACCGCGCCGACCATCGGGCCGTTCGAGCTGCCGGCGGCCGGCGGCGGCGAGACCGTCGCCATCGGCGTCGGCCGTGACGCCTGGGGCGGCCAGGCCGTCGTCGTCAACGCGCGGGAGAACCTCGTGGTCGGCGCCGGCATCGATGCCTGGGCCGGCACGGCGCTCGTCATCAACGAGAAGACGGTCGTGCCGGTGCCGGCGGGCGTCGACCTGGGGGACGGCAAGGGCGTCACGGTCCGGGCCGACGAGGCCGTGGCGGTCGATGTCGGCCGGGACACTTGGACGGGCATGCCGCTGACGGTCCGGAGCGCCGAGGCGATCGGCGTCGGCCGGGTGTCGTGGCAGGGCACGCCGCTGATCGTCAACGCGCGCGAGGCCGTGGCGATCGGCGCGGGCATCGATGCCTGGGCGGGCACGGCGCTGACGGTGACCGGCGGCGAGGTGGTGACGATCGGCGTGGGCCGCGTGCCCTGGCGCGGCACCGGGCTGCGCCTGCCCGGCAACACGGTCTATGCCGGCCTGCACGCGCTGACCGACGTGGTGCCCGGCAACAAGGAGGACCTGCGCGATGGCCGCCTCTGAAGTCGATATCTGCAACCTGGCGCTGACGCTGCTGCGCGAGCAGCCGATCACCAGCCTGACCGACGACGCGTCGGAGGCGGCGCAGCTCTGCGACCGGCTCTATGCCGACGCGCGGGACTGGGTGCTGCGGGCGCATCCCTGGAACTTCGCCATGGCCCGGCGCACGCTGGCCAGGGTCTCGCCGGGGCCGGACTTCGGCTATGCCAACGCCTTCGCGCTACCGGCCGAGCCGTTCTGCCTGCGGGTGATCACGGTGAACGACCCGGCTGTCCATACCCGCTACCGGATCGAGGGCCGGCAACTGCTGACCGACGATGGCGGCGTCAACCTGGTCTATGTCGCCCGCGTGACCGACGTGACCACCTATGACGCAGGCTTCGTGCAGGCGCTGGCGGCCTATCTGGCGGCGCAGCTCGCCTATCCGCTGACCGCGAACCGGAGCCTGGCGGCCGAGCGGCTGGACATCTTCGGCGACGCCATGCGCCGGGCCAAGGCCATCGACGGCATCGAGGACGTGCGGGACGCGACCGTGGTCTCGCCGTTCATCGCCGAGCACCTGCGGGGCTGATCGATGCCGCGCGCGCACCCGATCCAGAACCAGTTCACGGCCGGCGAGGTCAGCCCGAAGATGTATGCCCGCATCGACCTGGACCAGTACCGCCAGGGCGCGCGGCGGCTGGCGAACATGCTGCCGCTGCCGCATGGCGGGCTGGAGCGCCGGGCCGGCACGCGGTTCGTGGCGGAGGTGAAGGATTCCACGCACAAGGTACGCCTGCTGCCGTTCGAGTTCGGCGTCGCCCAGGCCTATGTCATCGAGCTCGGCCATGACGGCGGCAGCGGCTATATGCGCTTCTTCCGCGACCAGGGCCAGATCCTGGACAGCGGCAGCCCGGTCGAGATCAGCTCGCCGCCGTGGGCGGAGGCCGAGCTGTTCGAGGTGATGTTCGCGCAGTCGGCGGATGTGATGTATTTCGCGCATCCCGGCCATGTGCCGAAGACGCTGACCCGTTCGAGCCACACGAGCTGGACGCTCGCCGACTTCGCCGCCGCCGTGGGGCAGAAGCCGGACCCCGACTTCAACGCGGCCGACAACTATCCCGGCGCCGTGACGTTCTTCGCCCAGCGCCTGTGCTGGGCCGCCAGCAACGCCAACCCGCAGACCATCTGGCTGTCGGCGGTGGACGACTACACCAACCTGCTGGCCGGCACCAACCCGGACGACGCCTTCAAGGCCACGCCGGCGAGCCCGCGGGTCAACAACGGCCGCTGGCTGCTGGGCGCGGACGGCCTGTTCTTCGGCACCGCCGGCCGGGCCTGGCGGGTCGACACGGCCGAGCCGACGCCGGTGAACTTCCCGTTCACGCCGCTGGCCTCGACCGGCGTCGCCTATCGCCGGCCGATCGAGATCGACAACCGGGTGCTGTTCGTGTCGCGCTACGGCAAGCCGGCGAACGACGGGCGGCGGCTCTACGAACTGCGTTTCGACGTCGACGAGGACGAGTACACACCCGACGACATCTCGATCATCTCCGAGCATCTGACCTGCGCCGGCATGGTCGACATGGCCTGGCAGGAGCAGCCGAACCGGGTGCTGTGGGCGGTCTGCGCCGACGGCCGGCTGGTCTCGGTGACCTATTACCCGCGCCAGCGGGTGATCGCCTGGGCGCCGCACCCGATCGGCGGCACCGACGCGGCGGTCGAGAGCGTGGCCGTGATCCCCGGCGCCAACGGCGACGAGGTCTGGCTGGTCGTCCGGCGCCGCGTCAACGGCGTGACCAAACGCTATGTCGAGGTCATCGACCCGACGCCGGCGCCGAGCAACATCTATGTCGACAGCGCCATCGTCGGCGGCGTGGGCGGCGGCCCGGCGACGGACACCTGGACCGGCCTCGACCATCTCGAGGGCGAGACGGTCAGCGTCCTGGCCGACGACGCGCCGGCCGGCGACTTCACGGTCAGCGGCGGGCGGATCGTGCTGCCGACGCCGGCCAGCGACGTGGTGATCGGCCTGGCCTGCCCGTGGACGGTCGAGCCGCTGAACCTGGAGGCGGGCGCGGCCGACGGCACGGCCCAGGGCCGCAAGAAATCGATCTCGCGCATCGTGCTGCGGCTGTTGCAGTCGGGCGGCGTCAACATGTCGGCCAAGGTCGGCGTCGCCGGCAAGGAGATCCCGTTCCGCGAGGTCGCTGATCTGATGGACCGGCCGGTGCCGCTGTTCAGCGGCGACATCACCGTGCGCGTGCCGTCGGGCTGGGACGAGGCCGGCCGGGTGATCCTGGACGGCGCCGAGCCGCTGCCGGTTTCCCTTATCGCCATCATCCCCCGCGTCGAGACCAACGACTGATGAGCCTGTTCGGAGACGCGCTGGGCGTGATCGGCGCCGGCGCCAAGCTGTTCGGCGGCTTTCTGGGCCGTAGTGGCGCCCGCGACCAGGCCCGGGCGCTCGAAGGCCAGGCCGCGCTGTCGCTGGAGTTGGGCGAGGAGACGGCCGCGGCCCAGCGCGAGCTGTCGGAGATCGAGGCCGGGCTGATCGAGCGCGCCGGCGACACGCAGCAGGAGATCGCCGCGTTCAACGCCGCCGTGGCCGAGGAGAACGCGCGCTTCGAGGCGCTGTCCGGCCAGGTCGCCGAGGACCAGGCGCGGCGCGTCTGGGAGAACAATATCGGCCGGATGCGGGTCGGCTTCGCGGCGCAGGGGCGCGTGCTGACCGGCGACACGCCGAACGCGGTGATCGAGGAGGCGTTCGGCGAGATGGACAAGGACCTCCAGAACATCCGCCTGTCGGCCGCCAACCGGGCGGCGCGCGAGCGCAACCAGGGCTCGCTGTTCACGCTGCAGGGCGTGCGCGCGGCCGAGCTCGCGGCCGAGCAGGCGAAGGGCACGCGCCGGGCCGGCGAGATCGAGGCGGAAGGCATCCGGCGCACGGCCGAGATCGACGCCGCGACGGGCCGGATCAGCGCCGATGCCGCGCGCACCCGCGGCACCGCCTCGCTGCTGGGCGGCATCTCCGGCGCCGCCACAGACCTGTTCAACATCTTTGGTGACCGGTAGCCATGCCGCCCATCGACCGCCTGTTCTCGACCCGGCCGCTCAGCGGCGCGCCCGGCGTCTTCGACCCGGGCGGGCCCGGCTTCGCCGAGGGCGCGGCCGAGGCCACGCGCCAGATCCGCGGCGCCAGCCGCCGGGCGTTCGCGTCGCAGCGCGCCGCGCTCGACCGGCAGACGTCGGCGCTGGTGCAGCGCGGCGAGGCCGTGCGCGTGCTGGGCGACGCCGTTACCGGCGCCGGCCGCGACCTCGTCGATATCGGCGTCGCGCTGAACCGGCGCGAGACCGAAGCGGCGCGGGAGGACGCGTTCGCCACGGCGCGGACGAACCTGCTCATCGCCGATGACGACGCGAAGCGGCTGGCGCGTCGGACCGGCCGGGCGGACGGCGGCGATTACGAGCCGCTCTACCTCGAAAACCTCGGCAAGGCGCTGCCGAAGATCCTGGAAGGCGCGGCCGACGATGCCGCGCTCGGCCGGGGTATCGAGAACATGATCGGCGAGGTCCGCACGCGCGGCCGGATCGAGATGCGCACCGAGGCCGCGAGGGCGAGAGGCGCGCACCGGCTGGCGAAGCTGGAAGGGCGCATCGCCGACGTCGCCAACAAGGCGATCGGCCTCAAGGGCCTCGAGCAGCAGATCATCCTCCAGGCCGGGTTCGACGATATCGACGCGCAGCACGTCGTCGGCACCATCGACCTCGGCCAGCGCAACGCCAAGAAGGCGGCCCTGCGCGCCTTCGTGCGCGACGGCACGGTCGCGGTGGCCGCCGGCCGGGACCCGGCCGCCGCGGCCCGGCGGTTCCAGGCCGGCGGCTACGATCATCTGTTCGTCAACGAGGCCGAGAAGGTGGCGGCCGGCCGGACCATTTCGGCCGAGCTGGCGGCAC
>JANQKO010000575.1 GCA_028281075.1 Alphaproteobacteria bacterium
ACCTGGTCCTCGGCCGTGCTGCCCCCCGTCGTCGCCGGCCCGGCCCCGGGTGACACCGTCGGCGCCGTGCCGGGACCGGCGGCCTCGCCATCGTCGGCCGCCGCGTCCGCCGTATCGGCGACCGGCTCGAAGGCCTCGAGCGTCGCGACCAGCGTCTCGGACGGGGCCGGGATCGCGGTCTCCGACGCGCCCGCCGCCGGGGCGATGGCCGCCAACTGCGCCGGCGTCGGCTCGCCGCCGGCCGCGGCCTGCTGGGTCTCGCCGTCCTGCTGCACGTCGCCGCGCCGCTGCCGGACGCCCGATTGCGATTCCAGGATGCGGACGGCGCCGCCGAACAGCGCCCGCATCTCGTCCGGCGGCAGCACGAAGGGCTCGCCGGGCCGGGCGAAGAAGCTGAGCATCTCGGTAGACTGGAACGGCTCGGACAGAATGCGCTGACCGGCGGCGTTGCCGATGCTGACCAGGCCGACGCTGCCGTCGGGGTCGGGCAGCAGGGTGCAGGTGCTGTTCTGGCCGTCGACCTGGATCCGGCAGCTTACCGAGGTGCCGCGAATGCCGACAGTCGCCACCGGCGTCTGCACGCGCATGGCATCGGCGCCGGAGGCGGCGATGCTGCCGGTCAGGAAGGCGAACGTGCCCTGCAGCACCGAGACCGCCATCGATCCGCCGCCGTCCGGATCGAAAACGAGCTCGTTAAGGACCATGCGGGCGCTGTCGGACAGGGTGAAGAGCGTATCGTCGACGAACTTGATGCCGACCGCGCCGTCGTCGGCCGTGGTGATGGTGTCGTTCAGAAAGACCGGCGCCCCCAGCGTCAGGGTGTCGGTCACGCCGTTGGTGTGCGTGGCCTGAACCTGGCCCTCGAGCTCGACGACCTCGCCGATCGGCTGGGCGCCCGGCGGCAGCGTCACCTGCGCCGACTGGGCCGGCGCCCGCGGACCGGCGAGGATGCCGACGATGTCGGCGGCCAGAACCGCGCCGTCGACGGTCTGCAGCGCGGGCGCCCCATCGCTGTCGAAGTAGTTCCTGACGATGACATCAGGACCGGCCTCGGCCCTGATCAGCAGATCGTCGCCCAGTCGCAGGAAATCCGCCCCGAAAAGCCGGACGTCCATCGGCACGTCAACGGTCCCGTTCGCGGACGTCGCGTCCACGACCACCAGATCGCCTGATCCGCCCAGGTGCGTGCCGTCGCGAAGCACACGCCCCCCCATTCGCCTGCCGCCGGCTGGCCGGATGTCACAGCAACTCCGGTTCTCGGATGAACGGTCCCGCGCGGCCCCGCATCGGATTTGCCCAACGCCCGATCCGGCAGCCGGAGGATCGCATTCGAACCAACGGCGAAAAAATTATCCGCCGCAACCGATTGTGGTGTCAATTCATGTTTGATTAACCATGTGTTACGGAATTTCGATAATTCCGTACGAAAAGCCGGTATCTTTACTCCGAGACGTTCCCGTTGATTATCGTCGTGTGGGGAATTTCAAGCCGCCGCGAAGTAAAACCGCCGCGACAGACCTGGCATGTTCACGAAATCGTCAGGCGCTGGCCGCCGGGTTCCGGCGCCACCCGGCCGCGACGGCCCCTACCGCGTGACGCGCGTGGGCAGGCGCAGGATCTCGGGCTTCAGACGGCCGATGGCGCGCAACAGGGAATAGGTCGCGATGCGCGCATCGTAGCTGGCGTTCACGGAGTTGATCTGCGCGTTGTACAGCTCGGTCTCGGCGTCCAGCACGTTGATCGCCGATTCCTGCGCCGCCTCGCGCAGGCGCTTGCGCGCCTCGAACACCTCGCTGGCGATGTTGACCGCGTTCTGCAGCAGGTCGACCCGTTCCCGCGCGGTCTCCAGCCGCGTCCAGGTGATCCGCACTGTCTCGGCGACCCGGCGCTGCGCGCTGGTAAGCGTCGCGATCTGTTCGGAATAGCGGGACGAGGCCTGCGCGACCCGGGCGCGCGTGGCCCAGCCGGAAAACAGGTTCCAGGTCAGCCGGACCAGCAGCGAGGCCTCGCGCCTGATGTCGCGCACGCCCTCGACGTCGTCCTCCCAGCTCGCCCGGCCGACCAGGTCGATGCGTGGAAAGTAGCCGCTTCGCGCCACCGTCCGCTGACGGTCGGCGACGTCGACGTCGCGCTCGCTGCCGATCACGTCGGGGTTTTCCTTCAGGGCGATGTCGACGGCGTCGGTCACGCTCGGCGGCAGCAGCGCGACCGGCGGAATCGGCTCGACCATCTCGGTGATCCGCGGCGCGCGGTCGAACACCTCGTTGTAGTCGGTCTGGGCCTCCACGAGCTGACCCTGAAACGCGACCCGCTGCTCCTTCGCGATCTGCAGCCGGGTCTTCGCCAGCAGGACATCGACGGTGATGCCGCCGCCGCGGCGCACCCGCTCGTCTTCCAGGTTGAGCTGGCGTCCGATCGTCGCCTCGTTGGCCCGCGCCAGCTCGACCAGGCGGGTCTGGCGCAGGACGTTGTGGTAGGCGACGACGCCTTCGAGCAGGATGCGCTGCGTCGTCGCTTCCAGGGCGAGTTCCGTGGACTGCCGGCCGAGATTCGCGGCATCGAGGTTGGCCGAGCGGTCGAAACCGTCGAACAGGTTCTGGGTGACGTCGAGCGTCGCCAGGTCGCGGCTGGTGCTGAGCGGACTGTCGTTCACGCTGCGCAGCGCCGGGCTGTCGGTATATTCGTAGCCCGTGTCGCCGGACAGATCGACCTGCGGCAGGAACCGGGAGAACGCCTCGTCGACGGCGCCCGTCGCTGTCAATAGCCTGTTTCGCGCCGCCTGGATTTCGGGATGGTCGTCAAGCAGCGTCGCCAGCTCGTCTTCCAGCGTCTGGGCGACGACCGCCTGGCCGACAACCATCTGGCCGATAGCGAACGCAAGAAACGCGCACAAACCGCCGGTAAGCATCAACCGCACGGCGCCCCCCTTCCCTGGCCGAGCCAATCGGGCAGATCGTTGATTGGTTCCGCAACGTATCGGTGCGGACGATATACAGCATCCCGTCGCTTGTCACGATCAATGCGCGAAAGGCGGCGGCTCAAGAAGCCGGGTCCGATCAACGACTTCCAGGCAGTGATCGTGACCAGGGCAAAATTTCGGGCGGTTGGATTTGTCGGCTTCCCAAGCTCGCAGATGCCCGAACCCGATAGGGACAGTCCCCATCGATCCATGCCGAACTGCCGATCCCTTATCTATTAGGGACTGTCCCTATTGATTTCCCGTGCGAAGCAGTCACCCCGCCGGCATGACAATGGGGGGTGGATCCTCGGCGCTTTCTTCAAGGCCGCGCGGGCCGGCATGACCGTGGTCCGGGACAATGACAAACCGCCCGGTCTTTTGCCCCGGTTACCTGGGTATTAGCCAAGTTATTGAAAAGATGGTGCCCAGGGGCGGAATCGAACCACCGACACGCGGATTTTCAGTCCACTGCTCTACCAACTGAGCTACCTGGGCGCCGGCGCGTCGGATCGGCGGACCGGTCCGCGGCGACGGGGTTGTTTACGGGAATCGGCGCGGCCTGTCCAGGGCTTCGGGGCCGCCGGGGTCAGCCGTCGTCGGCGTCGTCACGCGCCCGCATCAGCCGCTCGATATCTTCCGCATCGACGCCGTCGGGCGGCTCCACCGCCGGGATGCCGTAACCGCCGGCGAACCAGCGGCCGAGATCGACGTCGGCGCAGCGGCGCGAGCAGAACGGGCGGTAGCGGACCACCGCCGGCTTGCCGCAGATCGCGCAGGCCTTCGGCGGCGTATTGTCGTTGGCGCCGCTCATGCCGGTCCGATCCGGATGTCGTCGCGGGCGCGGGCCGGATCGGCATGCAGCGTGACGGCGCAGCCCAGCCGGTTGGCGAGTGCCTGGGTCAGCCGGTCATCGTCGTCGCCGAGCCGGGCGATGATCTCGGGCGCGGCGGCGATCAGCAGCGGCCGGCCCGGCAGCGCCGCGGCTTCGGCCTCGGCCCGGCGCAGCAGCGCCGACGTGACGGCGGCGACGGTCGGCCGCCGGCCGCCGGCGGCGATGCCGGGCACCGGCTCGGTCAAGAGATGCGCGAGCGGTTCGCGCAGGCGCCGGCGGGTCATCTCGACCAGGCCGAGCTCCGACATGCCGGCGACCCGGACCGGCGCGCGGTCGCGGTCCAGCGCCCGGCCGAAGGCGTCGAGCACGCGCGCCACGTGGCCCTCGCCATTCATCCGCATGAAATCGATCACGACGATGCCGCCGATGTCGCGCAGGCGCAATTGCCAAGCGATCTCGGCGGCGGCTTCCAGATTGGTGCGCAGCGCGGTCTCCTCGGCGTCGGCGCCGGCGGTGTAGCGGCCGGAATCGATATCGATGGCGGTCAGCGCCTCGGTCGCCTCGATGACGATGGCGCCGCCGGACGGCAGCGGCACGCGGGGCCGCAACGCCGCCTCGATATCACCTTCGATGTCATGGCTGTCGAACAGCGGCGCCGGCCCGCGATGACGTTGCAAACGGTCGACCGACCAGGGCAGCGCCCCGGCGCAATAGCCGCGCAGCCGGCCGAGCGCGTCGCCGTCGTCGATCACGACGCGGCGCACGTCGGGCGACATGTGATCGCGCAGGGCGGCGCAGACCGGATCGATGCCGGACTCCACGCAGACCGGCGGCTCGGCCGACATCAGGCCGGCCGAGATCTCGGCCCAGGCGGCCATCAGCCGCGCGGCCCCGGCGCGCAGGCCGCCGGCATCGGCGCCGGCGGCGGCCGTGCGCAGGATCAAACCGCCATCCCCCCCGATGCCGTCGACCGCGGCCGCGAGCCGGCCGCGCTCGGCATCGTCGCCGATCCGCCGCGAGATGCTGACGCCGCGCCGCCATGGCGCCAGCACCAGATGCCGGCCCGGCAGCGTGATATCGGTGGTCAGGCGCGGCCCCTTGTCGCCGATCGGCTCTTTCGTGACCTGCACCAGGACGGCCTGCCCCTCGTGCACGGCCTCGGCGATGCGCGGGCGCTCGCCGGCCGCGCCGACGCCGTCGGCATAGCGGGCCTCGCGCGCCGGCAGGAAACCGCTGCGGTCGAGGCCGATATCGACGAAGGCCGCCTGCACGCCGTTGGCCACATGCGTCACCCGCCCGAGATAGAGCCGGCCGGCCAGGGCCGTCTCGCCGGCCGGCGCGAAGATCAGCTCGGCCAGCCGGCCGTCGTCCAACAGCGCGATCCGGGTATCGAGAAGGCCGACATTGACCAGGATCTCGTCGGTCATGACGGCGCCGCCGCGTCCCCGTCGACCGCTTGCAGCGGAAATCCCAGCCCGGTCAGCAGCGCGGCGGTCTCGTAGAGCGGCAGGCCGACGACATTGGAATAGGAGCCGTTCAACGCGCGCACGAAGATCGCGGCCCGGCCCTGAACGGCATAGCCGCCGGCCTTGCCGCGCCATTCGCCGCCGGCGAGATACCAGTCGATCTCGTCGGCGGCGAGCCGCTTGAAGGTCACCGTCGTCGTGACCAGGCGGGCCGTCCGGCCGCCGTCGGGCGCGATCACATGCACGCCCGTCAGCACGCGATGGCGCCGGCCGGACAGCAGCGTCAGGCAGGCCCGCGCCTGGGCCGCGCCGTGCGCCTTGGGCAGGATGCGCCGGCCGCAGGCGACCACGGTATCGGCCGCCAGCACGACGGCGCCGTCGGGCGCGCCGGCGCCGGCCGCGCCGGCCTTGGCCCCGGCTAGGCGGCGCGCCAGGTCAGCCGGCCGCTCGCGCGGCCGCGGTGTCTCGTCGATGTCCGCCGGCGCCACCGCGTCCGGCGTCACGCCGATCTGCCGCAGCAGCGCCAGCCGGCGCGGCGAGGCGGACGCCAGGACCAGGCGCAAGCGCGGCGCGGCGTCATCGGCGGGTGCTGCCGGCACGGCAGAAACCGACATTATTTGAAGCGGTAGGTAATCCGACCCTTGCTCAGGTCATAGGGCGTCATCTCGACCAGCACCTTGTCGCCGGCGAGCACGCGGATGCGGTGCTTGCGCATCTTGCCGGCCGTATGGGCCAGAACTTCGTGATCGTTGTCGAGCTTTACGCGAAACATCGCGTTCGGCAGCAGTTCGGTGACCGTGCCGGGAAATTCGAGCAGT
>JANQKO010000068.1 GCA_028281075.1 Alphaproteobacteria bacterium
GAGCCTAGAGGCAAGAAGGGCTCGGCGAAACGGTCTTTCCACGGCCGACAGCGCACGCCGACCGAGCAGAACGCCAAGCCAACCGTTCGTCAGCCTGCCGAAACGCGGCAGGCGATTGCGGGTGATCGCCACGTAACCGCCCCAGACATGGCCGAGGCCGATGTCCGCGAGCTGCGGAAACGTGGCCACGATGCGCCGCCGCATGGCGGCGGCGAGGTTGCGCGGGTCGCGGCCGTGATAGGCGACGCGGCCGCCGAATAACAGGCGCCGGTCCTCCGAGAGCCGGAAATAGTCCAGCACCATGTTCGTGTCCGACACGCAGAGGTCGCCGGGGATCAGCGCCCGGGCCCGGTCGGCGTCCAACGGCTCGGTGGCGGCAATGTAGGTGCCGACCGGCATGATCTCGCCCCGCATGGCCCGTGGCATGGGCGCGAGATAAGCATTGCCGCAAAGCAGCAGGTGGTCGGCCCGCACCGTGCCGCCGTCGCACGCGACCGTGACGTTCCCGCCGTCGGTGAAACGCCGGGCGGCGGTCTGCTCGAAGATGTCGGCGCCGGCCGCGGCGGCCGCGTCCGCCAGGCCGAGACAGAGCTTCAGCGGATTCAGGTGCCCGCCGCCGCGGTCATGCAGCCCGCCAACGAAACGCCGGCTGTCGACCAGCCGCCGAACCCCGTCGGCATCGACCAGGCCGGCCTTGTCGTAGCCCCAGCGCCCGGCGATCAGGTCCAGCTCGGCCGCGAGCTCGGACAGGTGCCGGGATTTGGTCGCGGCCAGCAGATAGCCGCCACGGCGCGCGCAATCGATGCCGTGGCGCTCGATCAGCGCCCGTTGCAGGCGCATGGCGTCCAGACTGAGATCCCAGAGCCGGCGCGCATCCACCTCGCCGACCAGTTCGGCGACACGGACCATGCCGGGCGAATAGCCCGGCAGGGCCTGGCCGCCGTTGCGCCCCGAGCCGCCCCAGCCGACCCGGTTGGCCTCCAGCACCGCGACCCGGTAGCCGCGTCCGGCCAGCTCCAGCGCGGCGGACAGGCCGGTAAAGCCGGCGCCGACGATGCAGACATCGGCCCGCCGGTCGCCCGACAGCGCCGGGAACCGGCGTTGCGGCGAGGTGGCGGCGGCGTAGAAGGAATCGACGTGCCCGGCCGGTGCCGTCAACGGGATCTCAGGATCAGCGTGCCCATCGCGCCCGGCTCGAACGCGCCGCGGCGCGTCGTCATCGGCACATACTCGCCGTTGCTCCAGGGCTCGGCGAAGTTGCGGTAGAGCGGCGACAGGACGTTGCCGGACTGTCCGGTCGAATGCATGAACAGCGAGCGGTCGGGATCGTCGAGGTCGTAGATCGCCCGCAGGCTGGCCGCATGCACGTTGGCGAACGGCGCCGCCGTGTCGTTGATGCGATGCTGGCCGACATTGACGGTATAGGTGCCGCCCGGTGAGGGCACCTTGATGTCGAACAGGCGGGCGAGATAGCTCACCCGCGAAAACGGCCGGTGCTTGCCGTGCGCGTAATGCGCGTCGCCCCAGCGCCATTTTTCGGGATCGTCGCCGTAATGCTCGGCGATCCATTCCATCGCCAGCTCCAGCGCGCGGACGATCTGCTCGTCGCAGGTTTCCCGGCCCTCGGTTGGCACCTGGTCGCACCAGCCGTCCTGGCCGTCCTCCAGCACGTTGCGCATGAACCGCGCCCGCTTGCGCCAGGCGCCCTGGAACAGATCGCCCAGCTCGTCGGCGTAGATCAGGCGGGTCAGTTCCCGGTACCAGGCGCTGAAGATCAACGGCTCGGCCGCGTCCCGCCGCATGCCGCCGTCCCAGGCCGACAGCCGCTCATGCGCCCAGCGCGCGGTCTCGGTGCGCGGCGCCGGGCGCAGCAGTCGCGGAAGCAGCTCGCGCGCCATCAGCGAGGTGACGTCGGCCTGCAGCGCCTTGAAGCTCTCGATCGAATGCCGGTCGCGGGCGGCCAGGAGCTGCCGGATCCGCCGCACCCGGTAGTCGTCGGCCCATTCGTCGGTCAGGTGGTAAGGATAGTCGTCGCGGACGATCTTGTGGTTCGCCGTGGCGATCATGCCGTCGCCCGGATTCAGCCGGCGGGGCAGGTCCTCGAACGGAATGAAGCCGTTCCAGTCGTAGGCCGCGTCCCAGCCGGGCTGCGGCATCCGGCCCATGATCCGGTTAGACCGCTTTCGGATCGGCACCCGGGCCGGCGCGGCGAAGCCGATATTGCCCTCGACGTCGGCATAGACGATGTTCTGCTGCGGACCGTGGAAGTCCGCCAGCGCGGCCTTGAACTCGCTCCAGTTTCGCGCCAGCGCCAGCTTCAGGCCGCCCTGCGCCGTCATGTCGTCGTCCCTGAGCGCGGTCCAGGCCAGCGACAGGACATGCGCCTCGGGCACGGCCGAGGCGGCCCGGCGCGACGCGTCCGAGATCACCGGGCCATGCCGGGTCTCGCGCACCGTGATGACGACGTCCTCGTTGTCCTTGACCTTGATGACTTCCCGCCGCGTCTCGAAACGACGCGGACCGTCGGGCGCCAGGTACTGGTCCGGATCATCCGGGTCGAGCCGCTCGATATACAGGTCCTGCACGTCCGGATTGGTGTTGGTGAAGCCCCAGGCGATGCGGCGGTTCCGGCCCAGCACCACGGACGGCAGGCCGGGGAAGGTGGCGCCGATCAGGTCGTTGTCGGGCCAGCTCAGATGCGCGAAATACCAGACCGACGGTGCCGTCAAGCCGAGATGCGGGTCGTTCGCCAGCAGCGGCTTACCGGTGGCCGTGCGGTCGCCGGCGACGACCCAGTTGTTGGACCCGGCGCCCTCGCCCAGGGGATGCACCGCGCCGTCCCAGAGCCCGGCCAGCGTCGGCCCGGCGATCAGGCCGCGCACGGCGCGCGCGTCGGCCACGCCGCGATGCCCGTCCCGGCCGTAGGGCGCGAAGAACTGGCCAAGCTGCGTCTCGTTCAACCGGTCCGCCAGCCGGTAGCGCAACAGTTCGGAGGTCCAGTTGGCCGCGAGGTCGAGCGCCATGACCTTGGTCCAGGTCAGGCTGTCGGCGATGGTCCAGGGCGCGGGCTCGATGCCGACCAGCAGGAACTCCAGCGGCAGCGGGCCGCTGCGCTGCGCCAGGAAGGCGTTCACGCCGTCGCGATAGGCCACCAGCGCCGCCTTGGTCTCCGGCTCGAAGGCCTCGAACGCGGCCATGGCCCGGCGGCGCAGCCCCAGGGTGCGCAGGAAGACGTCGGTGCCGACGGTGGCCGCGCCGAGCGCTTCCGACAGCCGGCCGGCGCCGATGCGCCGGTTCATCTCCATCTGCCAGAGGCGGTCCTGAGCATGCACGAAGCCGAGACCGAAGGCGGCATCGTCGCGGGTCCGGGCGAAGATGTGCGGCACGCCATGGCGGTCGCGGACGATCTCGATCGGCCGCTCCAGGTTCGCCAGGGCGATTTCGCCGTCGACCGTGGGCAGCGATCCGCGCAGCCAGACATAGCCGCCGACGGCCAGCAACACGATGGCCGCGACCACGCCCATCAGTCCGCGCAGGACCCACTTCATTCGCGATCAATCCCCACTCGAACGGCGCTAACAGACGCGATTCGACCGGTCATGGCAAGGACGGGTTTCGGCTCCGGGCGTTCCGGTGTAGAACTCCTGCTCGATCATTTCGGGCGGCGGACGCTACGTCCGGTCCGCAAGAAAATCAGGAGAGGCATCATGGGTGAAAAGGTCGCGTTTATCGGGCTCGGCGTGATGGGCTATCCGATGGCCGGCCATCTGGCCGCCAAGGGCCACGATGTCGCGGTCTACAACCGCACCGCCGCCAAGGCCGCGACCTGGGCCGACGCGCATGGCGGCCGGGCCGCCGCGACGCCGCGCGAGGCGGCCGAGGGCGCCGCCATCGTCTTCTCCTGCGTCGGCGCCGACAACGACCTGCGCGAGGTGGTCTATGGCGAGGACGGCATCTTCGCCGGCATGGCCGATGGCGCGATCTACTGCGATCACACGACGGCGTCCGCCGATGTCGCCCGCGAGCTCCACGCCGCCGCCAAGGAACGCGGCCTCGGTTGCCTCGACGCGCCGGTGTCCGGCGGCCAGGCCGGCGCCGAGAACGGCGTGCTGACGGTGATGGTGGGCGGCGACCAGGCCGACTACGACCGGGCCGAGCCGGTGATCCGGTGCTTCGCCCGGCAGGTGAAGCTGCTTGGCCCGGCGGGCGCCGGCCAGCTCACCAAGATGGTCAACCAGATCTGCATCGCCGGCATCGTCCAGGGCTTTTCGGAAGCCTTGAACTTCGCCGTTCAGGCCGGCCTGAACGGCGAGGAAGTGGTCGAGGTGATCTCGAAGGGCGCGGCCCAGTCCTGGCAGATGGAAAACCGTTACAAGACCATGCTGGCCGACGAATACGCGCACGGCTTCGCCGTGCAGTGGATGCGCAAGGACCTCGGCATCTGCATGGCGCAGGCGAAGAAGATGGGGATTTCGCTGCCGCTGACGGCGCTGGTCGACCAGTTCTACGCCGAGGTCGAGGCCATGGGCGGCACGCGCTGGGACACCTCGTCCCTGATGGCCCGCATGGTCAAGGCCAACCCGCCGAAATAGCGGACTAATCCGCGTTCAGCAGCCGGGCGGCGTCGCGGGCGAAATAGCTCAGCACGCCGTCGGCGCCGGCGCGCTTGAAGGCCAGCAGGCTTTCCAGCATCGCCCGGTCATGGTCCAGCCAGCCGTTGCCGGCCGCGGCCTTGATCATGGCGTATTCGCCGCTGACCTGATAGGCGAAGGTCGGCACCCCGAAGGTGTCCTTCACCCGGCGCACGATGTCGAGATAGGGCATGCCAGGCTTGACCATGACCATGTCGGCGCCCTCGGCGAGATCGAGCGCGACCTCGCGCAGGGCTTCCTCGCCGTTGGCCGGGTCCATCTGGTAGGTCTTCTTCGTGGCCACGCCCAGATTGGTCGCCGAGCCCACGGCATCGCGGAACGGGCCGTAGAAGGCGGAGGCGTATTTCGCCGAATAGGCCATGATCCGGACATGTTCGAAGCCGTTGGCGTCCAGCATATCGCGGATGGCGCCGACGCGGCCGTCCATCATGTCCGACGGCGCGATCACGTCGCAGCCGGCCTGGGCCTGCACCAGCGCCTGCCGGCAGAGGATCTCGACCGACTCGTCGTTGACCACATAGCCGTCGCGGATCACGCCGTCGTGGCCATGGTCGGTATAGGGATCGAGCGCCACGTCGCAGAGCACGCCGATGTCCGGCACGGCTTCCTTCACGGCCGTGACGGCGCGGCAGACCAGGTTGTCCGGGTTCACGGCCTCGTCGCCGTCGGCCGACTTCCGGGCCGGATCGGTCTGCGGGAACAGCGCCAGGACCGGGATGCCGAGATCGGCCGCCTCCCAGGCCGCGGCCGCGACCAGATCGACCGAGAGCCGGTCGACGGCCGGCATGGAATCGACCGGCTGGCGGACATTCTCGCCGTCGCAGACGAAGACCGGCCAGATCAGGTCGTCCGCCGACAGGCTGTTCTCGGCCACCAGTCGCCGGGTCCAGTCGTCGATCCGGTTCCGCCGCATGCGGGTGCGCGGAAACTGCCCGTGCGCCCGCGTCCCGGCGTTCCGGTCGTCCGCCGGCACCACCTTGCCGACCGTTTGTGCGCGCCGCGCGAATTTCAGGGGATCAGCCATGCGTTCTGCGGTCCTCCCGACCCTTGCCGTTCCTCATACTATGACCGTGTTAACGGCCTGACAACGCGACGTACGGGCGCAGCGTGCCCCCGATTGACAGCCGCCGGGGCGTCGCTTATCGCTTGGGCGGCAACGCGTGGGAGCCGGCAGGGTCGATTTCATGGATTTTGAACTGAGCGAGGAGCAACGCGCCTTCCAGGCCATGGCGCGGCAATTCGCGAGCGAGCAGATGGCGCCGCACGCCGAGGAATGGGACGCCAAGTCGATCTTCCCGGTCGACGCGCTGCGCGCGGCCGCCGCCCTCGGCTTCGGCGGCATTTACGTGCGAGACGATGTCGGCGGCGCCGGGCTCGGCCGGCTCGACGCCACCATTATCTTCGAGGCGCTGTCGGCCGGCTGCACCTCGACGGCGGCCTATATCTCGATCCACAACATGGCCGCCTGGATGATCGACCGCTACGGCGACGACGACCAGCGCAAGAGATGGCTGCCCGGCCTTTGCGGCATGGCGGATTTCGCCAGCTACTGCCTGACCGAGCCGAACGCCGGCTCGGACGCCGCCAGTCTGCGCACCAAGGCCGTGCGCGACGGCGACGACTATGTGCTGAACGGCAGCAAGGCCTTCATCTCCGGCGGCTCCACATCGGACGTCTATGTCTGCATGGTCCGAACCGGCGACGACGGTCCGGGCGGCGTCAGTTGCCTTGTCGTCGAGAAGGGCACGCCCGGCCTGTCCTTCGGCGCGCTGGAAAAGAAGATGGGCTGGCGCTCGCAGCCGACGGCCATGGTGATCTTCGAGGACTGCCGGGTGCCGGTCGCGAACCGCATCGGCGCCGAGGGCGACGGCTTCAAGATCGCCATGCAGGGGCTCGACGGCGGCCGGCTCAACATCGCCGCCTGCTCGCTGGGCGCGGCCCAGGCGAGCCTCGACGATGCCCGCGAATACATGGGCAGCCGGCAGCAGTTCGGCCGCGAGCTGAGCCGGTTCCAGGCGCTCCAGTTCCGCGTCGCCGACATGGCGACCGAGCTCGAGGCCGCGCGCCTGATGCTGCGGCGGGCCGCGGCCAAGGTCGACGCCAAGGCGGCGGACGCCACGCTGCACGCCGCCATGGCCAAGCGTTTCGCCACCGACGTGGGCTTCAACGTGGTTAACGAAGCGTTGCAGCTTCACGGCGGCTACGGCTATCTCAGCGATTACGGCATCGAACGCCGGCTGCGCGACGTCCGCGTGCACCAGATCCTGGAAGGCACCAACGAGATCATGCGCGTGATCATCGCCCGGCAGTTGCTGTCGTCATGAGCGGCGACGACGACATCCTGTTCGAACGGCGCGGCCGGATCGCCCTCGTCACGCTGAACCGGCCGCGGGCCCTGAACGCGCTGACGCTGGAGATGTGCCGGGCGCTGGAAGCCGAGCTCAAGGCCTATGCCGACGACCCGGCCGTCGCCGCCGTCGTGGTGCGGGGCGCGGGCGACCGGGCGTTCTGCGCCGGCGGCGACATCCGCCGGCTCTACGACGAGGGCAAGGCCGGCGGCGATTACCCCTTCGATTTCTATCGCGACGAATACCGGCTGAACGCGCTGATTTTCCACTTCCCCAAGCCGTATGTGGCGCTGATGGACGGCATCGTCATGGGCGGCGGTGTCGGGGTCTCGGTGCACGGCTCGCACCGGGTGCTGAGCGAGCGCGTGATGTTCGCCATGCCCGAGACCGGCATCGGGCTGTTTCCGGACGTCGGCGGCAGCCACTTCCTGCCGCGCTGCCCGGGCCGCCTGGGGCTCTACATGGCCATGACCGGCGCCAGGCTGAAGGCGGCCGATGCGCTGCATGCCGGCCTCGGCGATGCCTACGTGCCGAGTGACAGGCTCGACGCCCTGATCGGTGCCCTGGCCGAGGTCGGCGATGACGATGTCGGACAGGTGCTGGACGGCTTCCGGGCGGATCCCGGTTCGGCGCCCATCGCCGAACGACGGGCCGACATCGACCGGCTTTTCGCGTCCGACGATGTCGAGACCATCCTGGCGGCGCTCGACGCCGACGGCGGCGACTGGGCGGCCGAGACGGCGGCCACCATGCGAACGAAGTCGCCGATCAGCCTGAAGATCGCCGCCGAGCAGCTTCGCCGTGGCGCCGCGCTCGCGTTCGACGACTGCATGCGCATGGAATACCGCCTGGCCTGCGGCTGCATCGCCGGCCACGATTTCTACGAGGGCGTCCGCGCCGTGGTCATCGACAAGGACCAGGCGCCGAAATGGCGGCCAGACACGCTCGCGGGCGTGTCGGACGACGATATCAGGGCCTGTTTCGAGACGCCCGGCCGGGGCGGCGATCTGAGCTTCGAATAACGGCCGGGCGCCAGCCGGCGCCGGCCGAACGCATCGGGAGGAACGACATGACCAGGATCGGATTTATCGGCGTCGGCAACATGGGCGGCCCCATGGCCAGGAACCTCATCGACGCCGGCCATGAGGTGACGGCCTTCGACCTGTCGCCGATGGCGCTCGACGCCACCGTCGCGGCCGGCGCCACGGCGGCCACGTCGGCCGCCGACGCCGCGTCGGGCGTCGAGGTCGTGATCACCATGCTGCCGGCCGGCCAGCATGTGCGCGGCGTCTACCTGGATGACGGCGGCATCCTCGGGGCCGCTGCGGCCGGCACGCTGTTCATCGATTCCTCGACCATCGACGTCGACAGCGCCCGGGCCGTCGCCAAGGCGGCGGGCGAGGCCGGGTTCGAGATGCTCGACGCGCCGGTCTCCGGCGGCGTCGGCGGCGCCGAGGCCGGCACGCTCACCTTCATGTGCGGCGGTTCCGAGGACGCCTTCGCCCGGGCCAAACCACTGCTCGATGTCATGGGCAAGACCATCGTGCTAGCGGGCCCGTCCGGCAACGGCCAGGCCGCCAAGATCTGCAACAACATGATCCTCGGCGCCTCGATGATCGCCGTCTCCGAGGCCTTCGTCATGGCCGAGAAGCTGGGCCTCGACCATCAGAAGCTGTTCGACATCAGCTCGACCGCCTCGGGCCAGTGCTGGGCCATGACCAGCTATTGCCCGGTGCCGGGCCCGGTGCCGGCCTCGCCGGCGAACCGGGATTACCAGGCCGGATTCACGGCCGCGATGATGGCCAAGGACCTGCGCCTGGCCCAGGAAGCGGCCCAGAGCGTCCGCGCCGCCACGCCGCTGGGCGCGGCGGCGGCGGCGGTCTATTCACTATTCGAGAACGCCGGCAACGGCGAGGTCGATTTCAGCGGCGTCATCCGCATGATCCGTGGCGAAAAATGAAGGATTCTTTAACTACCTGGTTGCATACTCGGCGGCCTGAGAGGGAGCGAGAGAATGCACGCCAGAGATGTAGCGGACCGGCCGGGGTCGGGGGCCGAGGCCGCATCCGACGCCGATAAACGGCTCTACCTGGAAGCCCTGCTGCTGATCGAGCGGCTGCACCGCCGCCTTCTCGACGTGCTGAAGGCCGAGCTCGACAATGTCGGGCGCAACGATATCAACAACGTACAGGCCCTGATCCTGCACAATATCGGCGACGAGGAAGTGACCGTCGGCGAGCTGACCAACCGTGGCTACTACCTCGGCTCGAACGTCTCCTACAACGTCAAGAAGCTGGTCGAGAACGGCTACCTGCTGCAGGAGCGCTCGCCGCACGATCGCCGCTCGGTCCGGGTCCGGCTGTCGGAGAAGGGCCTGCAACTGCACAGCCAGGTCAACGCCCTGTTCGAGCGGCATGTCGCCGCGCTCGGCCGGCAGGAAGACCTGGACCTGCGCGAACTGAGCGGCACCAACACGGCGCTGCGCGGCCTCGAAAACTTCTGGAGCGCCCAGGTCCGTTTCGGCGGCTGAACCGCCGCGCTAGATCCTCATTAACCATATCCCCGGCGGATGCTCGCATCCGCGCCTTGTCTCCCGCGCGTCGACGCGTTAGATCACGCCGTCGCAACGGGCGGAGGCAGGGATCATGGAACCGCATCAGGGCTATTTCACGGCGGACCTCGCCGCCATCGATCCGGTGGTCCATGACGCCATCGTCGAAGAGCGCAAGCGGCAGCAGAACCAGATCGAGCTGATCGCGTCCGAGAACATCGTCAGCCGCGCCGTGCTGGAAGCCCAGGGCAGCGTGCTGACGAACAAGACCGTCGAGGGCTATCCCGGCCGGCGCTATCACGGCGGCGCGTCGAACGTCGACGTCATCGAGCGGGTCGCCATCGAGCGCGCCTGCGAGCTGTTCGGCTGCCGGTTCGCCAACGTGCAGCCGCATTCCGGCACCCAGGCCAACCAGACCGTGTTCCTGTCGCTGCTGCGGCCCGGCGACACGGTACTCAGCATGGACCTGAAGGCCGGCGGCCATCTCAGCCATGGCGCGGCCCCCAACATGTCCGGCAAATGGTTCGAGGTCGTGCATTACGGCGTGCGCCGGCAGGACGGCCTGATCGACATGGACGAGGTGGCGGCGCTGGCCGACGACCACAAGCCGAAGCTGATCATCGCCGGCGGCTCGTCCTATCCGCGCGCCATCGACTTCGCCCGCTTCCGCCGGATCGCCGATGCCGTCGGCGCGACCTTCCTGGTCGACATGGCGCACTTCGCCGGCCTGGAAGTAGGCGCCGACCTCGTCGGCGATCGCCCGGAAGCGGGGGAAGTCGATGACCCGCGGATAGGCCGAGCCGCCGGCGATGATCAGCTTCGGCTTGTGCTCGTGGGCCAGGCGCTCGACCTCGTCGAAGTCGATCAGGCCGTCCTCCTGGCGCACGCCGTACTGCACGGCGTTGAACCATTTGCCAGAGAGGTTAGGCTTGGCGCCGTGGGTCAGGTGCCCGCCGGCCGAGAGCGACAGGCCCATGACCGTGTCGCCGGGCTGCAGCAGCGCCAGCATGACGCACTGGTTGGCCTGCGCGCCGGAGTGCGGCTGGACGTTGACGAAGCTGCAGTCGAACAGCCGCTTGGCGCGCTCGATCGCCAGGCGCTCGGCGACGTCGACGAACTCGCAGCCGCCGTAGTAGCGGCGGCTCGGATAGCCCTCGGCGTACTTGTTGGTGAGCAGCGAGCCCTGGGCCTCCAGCACGCCCAGGGAGACGATGTTCTCCGAGGCGATCAGCTCGATCTGCTCCTGCTGGCGGCGCAGCTCGTCACGGATGGCTTCGGCAAGCTCCGGATCGCTTTCGGCGAGGCCGGCGGAAAAGAACCCCCCATCGAGGAATTCGCGGGCATCTGCTAGGGTCATGTCTGCTCCCCGAATGCGGGGACCTCACGA
>JANQKO010000265.1 GCA_028281075.1 Alphaproteobacteria bacterium
CTCGGCGACCGAAAAGTCGCGATAGATGAAGCTGGGGCCGAGATTGCCCTGCAACAGGTTCTGGACGTAGATCAGGTATTGCTGCCAGAGCGGCTTGTCCAGGTGATAGACCTTCAGCAGGTTCGCCATCACCTGCGCTTCCAGCGGCCGTTCCAGGTCGAACGGGCCGCCGGGCGCGACCCGGATCAGAAAGAACGCGACGGTGACGATCAGGAACAGCGTCGGCACGGCACCGAGCAGCCGGCGCACGGCATAGCTCAGCACGACGTGGCGGCCGCGACCGTCACCGCTTGCCCGCCCGCGGCTACTCCCGGATCGACATCCAGCGGCTGGCGTGCACGTTCTGGATATTGTCTTCCCAGCCGGCCAGCTTGTCGGAGACCAGGCTGATCGAGCCGTAATACATCAGCGGAATGAACGGCAGGTCGCGCATGAAGATCGCTTCCACCTGCTTCAGGATCGCCGCCCGCTTTTGCAGGTCGATCTCGGCCGCGGCCCGGTCCATCAGGGCGTCGTATGCCGGATTGTCGTAGTTCGCGTAATTGAAGCCGTCGTTGTCGCTTTCGACCATGAACAGGAAGTTCTGCGGGTCGCTGTAGTCGCCGATCCAGCCGGCGCGCGCCACGTCGAAATCGCCCTTGTCGCGCAGCACGGCATAGTGCGTCGCGGTGTCCGAGTTCAGCAGCGCGACCTCGACGCCGAGCGGCCGCCACATGTCGGCGATGGCCAGCGCCGTGTTCTTGTGGTTCTCGGACGTATTGTAGCGGATCTCCACCTTCAGCGGCCTGTCCGGCCCGAAGCCCGCCGCCTTCAGCAGCGCGATGGCCGCGTCCTCGCGGTCGATCATCGATTTCGTCTTGTAGTCGGCGAAGGCCGGCGCGCCATAATTGCCGATGCCGGGCGGGACGAAGCTGTAGCCGGCGACCATGGTGCCGCCCCAAATCTCCTCGGCGATGAACTCGCGGTCGATCGCCATGGACAGCGCCTGGCGCACGCGGACGTCGCTGAACGGCGCCTTGTCCGTCTTCACGGCGTAGTAATAGGTGCCGAGATAGGGCGCGACGCGGAACCGGTCGCCCAGATTCTCCTTCATCCAGGCCACCTGCTCGACCGGCGCGTCGTTGTTGGAATGCAGCTCGCCGGCCTGGAACCGGCGCAAGGCGGCCGAGCGGTCCTCGGTCGGATAGAAATAGACGGTGTCGATCCCGACACTGTCGGCGGCGTGGAAATGCGGGTTCTTGACCACCTTCACATGCGCGTTCGGCAGCGTCTCGGTCAGCATATAGGCGCCGTTGCTGACGATGTTTTCCGGCCGCACGAATGCCGGCCCATGCGCTTCGACACTCGCCGGATGCACCGGCAGGCCGGTCTGGTGCGTCATCAGATGCAGGAAATAAGGCGTCGCCGCCGCCAGCCGGATCTCCAGCGTGCGGTCGTCGCGCGCCGTGACGCCGATCTCCTCGGGCGGCAGCTTGCCGCCATTCACCTTCTCGGCGTTGGCGATGGGATAGAGCACGTTGGCGTATTTCGCGCCGGTCTCGGGGGCCAGGATGCGGCGCAGCGAATAGACGAAGTCGCCCGCGGTCACGGGATCGCCGTTCGACCACCTGGCGTCCGCGCGCAGGCGGAAGGTATAGACGGTGCCGTCGTCGCTGACCTCCCAGCTCTCGGCGACGCCGGGCACGACGTTGGCCCTGGCGTCGTAGATCACCAGTCCCTCGTACAGATCCCGCAGGATGTTCGCCTCGTAGACCGTCGAGGTCTTGTGCTGGTCCAGCGTCTCCGGATCGGCCGTGTTGCCACGGTGGTAGACCATCTCGGCCATGGCCGGCGCGGCCACCACGGTCAGCATGGCCGCCAGCGCGGCGGCGGCAAGATATCGGCGTGTCATGATGTCGCCCTCCTCGGCCCGGCCCGCGGGCCTATGCGATTCGGCTGTGCGTCGAGATTAGCCCGCATTTCTCACCGCCGCCATGGTCTGCGGCGGCCGGTCCGGGCCTTGCGCGGCGGCCGGTTTTGGACCACATAATTCACAATACCGCCGGAACCGGGCGGTATCGTCGTATCTGCCGAAAGGAACTGCCGATGCCCGGCCCGCTAGACGGTTATCGCATCATCGACCTGACCAGCATGATCTCCGGTCCCTTCGCCACCATGATGCTGGGCGACCAGGGCGCCGACGTCATCAAGGTCGAGATTCCCGGCCGCGGCGACCATGTGCGCGCCGGCGGCAACCGCAGCGGCGGCCTGCCCGCGAGTTTTCTCAATAATAATCGCAATAAACGCTCGGTAACCGTTGATTTGAAAGACGAACGCGGGCGTGAGGTGCTGAAACGGCTGGCCACCGGCGCGGATGTCTTCATCCAGAACTTCCGGCCCGGCGTGGTCGACCGCATGGGTATCGACGAGGACGCGATCCGGGCCGTGGCGCCGGATATCGTCTATGTCTCTATCAGCGGCTTCGGCGAGGCCGGCCCCTATGCCGGCAAGCCGACCTACGATCCGATCATCCAGGCGGTATCCGGCCTGGCCTCCGTGCAGGGCGGCTCGGACCAGCAGCGCCCCCGGCTGGTCCGCACGATCCTGCCGGACAAGCTGACAGCGGTGACGGCGGCGCAGGCGATCACCGCGGCCCTGCTGGCCCGGGAACGCACCGGCAAGGGCCAGCACGTGCGGCTGTCGATGCTGGACGCGGTGCTGGCCTTTCTGTGGTCGTCGGACATGGGCGGGCAGACCTATGTCGGCAAGGCCGTCAGCCAGCAGCGCGCCGCCAGCTTCATCGACCTGATCTACGAGACCACCGACGGCCATATGAGCGTCGCGGTGATGTCGGACCGGGAATGGGCCGGCCTCTGCCGGGCGCTGGAGCGGCCGGAATGGCTGGACGACGAACGCTTCAAGACGCCGGCGCTGCGGGACCGCAACATCGACGAGCGGCTGTCGCTGACGCAATCGGTGCTGAAGACCAGGCCCACGGCGGAATGGCTGACGCGCCTGGAAGAGGCCGGCGTGCCCTGCGCGCCGGTGCTGACGCGCAACGAGCTTCTGGAACACCCGCAGATCCGGGCGAGCGATGTCCTGGTCGAGACCGATCATCCCGATGCCGGCCGCCTGCGCCAGGCCCGGGCCGCCGCCCGCTTCAGCGAGACGCCGACCTCGATCCGCCACGGCGCGCCGCAACTGGGCGCGCAGACCGACGACGTGCTGGCCGAGGCCGGCATGACGGCGCCGGAGATCGCGGCCCTGCGGGAGGCCCGGATCGTCGGCCAGTAGAGACCGTCCGAGCGGGCCGCGCGGGCCCTATTTGTCGCCGTATTTCTCGTCGAAGGCCCAGACCTCGGGGAAGCCCATCAGTTCGTTCATGTCGGCGAAGGGATAGCGCGGCTGGTCGCTGCCGGCGGTCGAGCCCCGGGCGTCGAGGTAGCTGTAGGTCTCGTGCAGCGCCTGCGCCACGGCAAGGAACCCGGCGGCCGGGAAGATCGCGATGGCATAGCCGATCTCGGCCAGGCGCGCGGCCGACAACACCGGCGTGCGGCCGCCCTCGACCATGTTGGCGAGGCAGGGCAGGTCGAAGCTGCGGCAGATCTTTTCCATCTCGGCCTCGCTCTCGGGCGACTCGACGAACAGCACGTCGGCCCCGGCCCCGGCGAAGGCCTCGGCGCGGCGCAGCGCCTCGTCGAGGCCGAGGCTGGTGCGGGCATCGGTGCGGGCGACGATCTGGAAGTCGGCGCTCTGCTTGGCGTCGACCGCGACGCGGATCTTGGTCACCATGTCCTCGACCGGGATCACCCGGCGGCCGAGCGTATGGCCGCATTTCTTGGGGAACTCCTGGTCCTCGATCTGGATGCCGGCGGCGCCCACCGATTCGTAGCCGCGCACGGCCTGCTGCACGTTCAGCGCGCCGCCGAAGCCGGTGTCGGCATCGGCGATAAGTGGCGTCGCTGTGCGCTCGCAGATCTGCCGCACCCGGCCCAGCATGTCGTGGTAGGTGGCGTAGCCGGCGTCCGGCATGCCCAGATGCGAGGCGGCGACGCCATAGCCGGTCAGGTAGATCGACTTGAAGCCGAAGCGGTCGGCCATGCGGGCGGAAATCAGGTCGAACACGCCCGGCGCGCAGACGAAGTCACGGTTCTTCAGGCTGGCGGCAAGCATGGCTTTGGCATCGGCGGACATGGTGTTTCTCTCCAAGGCATGGTTCACTGAGGACAAGCCTGCAGCATAGCATTGACGGGGAGAGGCGCAGCATGAGCGTATCGGCGATCGACACCGAAGACCGCGGCCGGCGGCCGGATATCAGCGACAATGAGTGGGAGGCGCGGGTCGAGCTCGCCGCCTGCTACCGGCTGATCCACCGCCTGGGCATGGACGACCTGATCTATACCCACATCTCGGCCCGGGTGCCGGGACCCGAGCACCACTTCCTGATCAACCCGTTCGGTTTGCTCTATGACGAGGTGACGGCGTCGAACCTAGTCAAGGTCGATCTCGACGGCAAGATCATCGGCGACAGCGACCATGGCATCAATCCGGCCGGATTCGTGATCCATAGCTGCATCCACCGAGACCTGCCGCATGTCGAATGCGTGCTGCACACGCATACGGTCGCGGGCTGCGCCGTCTCGGCCCAGGAGGACGGGCTGCTGCCGCTGACGCAGACCGCGATGATCTTCCACGGCCAGGTGGCCTATCACGAATACGAGGGGCCGGCGCTGGACTTCGACGAGCAGCAGCGCCTGGTCGCCGATCTCGACGACAAGCTGGTGATGATCCTGCGCAACCACGGCCTGCTGACGGCCGGCCGCTCAGTGCCGGAGGCGTTCATCGCCATGTATTACCTGGAGCAGGCCTGCCGCATGCAGGTCGCGGCCATGGCCGGCGGCGCGGCGAAGCTGCACATGCCGCCGGCGGACGTGCCGCAGCATACGGCCGACCTGATCAAGTTCGGCGGCGCCTTCAACAGCAGCCCCGGCGCCCGCGAATTCGCCGCCCTCGTCCGCCGCATGGACCGCGAGGATACGAGCTATCGGATGTAGGGGCCGTTTTGCCCTCACCCTCCCACGCGCTTAACAGCGCGCGGGTCCCTCCCTCTCCCGCAAGCGGTAGAGGGGCAACAAACCGCAGCGGTGGCAACCCCCTCTCCCGCTTGCGGGAGAGGGATGGGGTGAGGGCTTGCGGGCGGTCGGCGTTTTGAGGCCTGTCAAATCGAGGGCTACCGGCAGAGCGGCGGCTTGCCCGTGACGCTGACGCGCCAGAGGACGCGGCGGTCGGTGTCGCCCGTGGCCGGCGCCTGGACCTGGGCCTTGTGCAGCGTCGAGAAGGTGTCCCAGGCGGCGATGTCGCCGACGGCATAGTCCCACTGGTTGCGGTACTTCTCCTGCGTCGCATGCCGGGCCAGCTCGTCCAGCAGGTCGACGGCCTCGTCGTCGGGCATGCCGACGATGCCGAAGGAGCTGCCAGCGACGCCATAGAGCGCCTTGCGGCCGGTGACGTGGTGCCGGCGCACCACCGGCATATGGACATTGGCGACGCGGGCCTTCTGTTCCGGCGTCAGGCGCTCGGCCGAGGTCGGCGAGTCCTCGTCCATGTCCCAACGGTTGCCGTAATGGTGCACGGCCGTCATGTCGTCGATGACGTCCTTGGTCTTCCGCGACAGGTCGTCGTAGGCGGTGAAGCAGTCGGCGAACTCGGTCGGGCAGCCGCCGTCGGGCGTCTCGATGGCATAGACGATGGTCGAGCTGTTCGGCGGATCCTCGTAGGCGACATCGGTA
>JANQKO010000665.1 GCA_028281075.1 Alphaproteobacteria bacterium
CCCCCACGACACCGAGATGTACAAGTGGCGCCACCTGGTCGAGAACCTGTTCCAGAAAATCAAGGAATTCCGCCGCATCGCCACGCGATACGACAAGACAGACACCAGCTACGCCGCCGCAATCCACCTCGTCGCCGCAATCCTCGCTTTGAAATGAATGTCTACAGACCCTAGTCTGTCAGCCAGTCGCGCAGGGCGGCGTTGACGGCGGCCGGCCGCTCCATGGTCGCGAGGTGGCCGCAGTCCTCGACCACGACCAGGCGCGCGCCGGCGATCCCGGCCTGGATCTCCTCGGCCATGGCGAGCGGCGTGCGGCTGTCCTGGCGGCCGACCAGAACCAGGGTCGGACAGCGGATCGCGGCCAGCGTCGGCCGGCTGTCAGGCCGCCCCATGATCGCCGTTTGCTGCCGAAAATAAGCTTCTACACCAACGCGTTGTGACATTGCCTTGATGTCGTTCATCAATTCCGTTTCGGCCAACCGGTCGGGATGCACGAAGTCCGGCAGCAGCCGGTCGGTCATGCCGCGGAAGCTGCCCTTCCTGGCCAGTTCCAGCATGTCGCGGCGCTGCCGCAGCCGCGCCGGATCGTCCTGCCGGGCCGAGGTGTCCAGCAGGGCCAGGCGCTCGACCCGGCCGGGCGCCCGCCGCATGATCTCGAAGGCCACATAGCCGCCGAACGACAGGCCCGCCAGCGCGAAGGCCGGCGGCGCGGCGTCCAGAATCTCGGCCGCGATGGCACCGATATCGTCATGCCGCAGATGCGCGTCCGTGACCGTGATCTCGGCCACGTCCGCCAGGCCCGCCACTTGATCCCGCCACAGAACCTCGGTGCAGAGCAGTCCCGGCACCAGAATTAGGGGTTTCTTCACGCTTTTCCGTCCCTTCTGTATCGGTCTTCGGCGCCGCAGCATAGTTGACATTGGGCCGCCGGCGCATTATCTGCCGTGGTAGAACAGAAAGGTAACGTGATCCCGTTCGCCGGCATGGGGCCGGCTTTCGTGTTTAACGCGTGAAACTCGCACTGCATGTCATTCGCCGAACTAGGCTTAAGCGAGCCGATCCTCAAGGCGATCGAGGACGCCGGCTACACCCAACCGACACCGATTCAGCAGCAGGCGATCCCGCGGGTCCTGCAGCGCCGTGACGTCCTCGGCTGCGCCCAGACCGGCACCGGCAAGACCGCCAGCTTCACCCTGCCGATGATCGACATCCTGGCCAAGGGCCGGGCCCGGGCGCGCATGCCGCGCTCGCTGATCCTGGAGCCGACCCGCGAGCTGGCGGCCCAGGTGGCCGAGAATTTCGAGGTCTACGGCAAGTACAACAAGCTCAGCATGGCGCTGCTGATCGGCGGCGTCTCGTTCGCCGACCAGGACCGCAAGCTCGACCGCGGCGTCGACGTGCTGATCGCCACGCCCGGCCGCCTGCTCGATCATTTCGAGCGCGGCAAGCTGTTGCTGCGCGGCGTCGAGGTGCTGGTCATCGACGAGGCCGACCGCATGCTGGACATGGGCTTCATCCCCGATGTCGAGCGCATTGTCTCGCTGACCAACCCGAACCGGCAGACGCTGTTCCTGTCGGCGACCATGCCGCCGGAGATCCGGCGGCTGGCCGATATGTTCCTGACCGAGCCGGAAGAGATCACCGTGGCGCCGCCCGCCTCGCCCGCGGCCACGGTCGAGCAGTCGCTGACCATCGTGCATCCCGACGACAAGCGCGAGGCGCTGCGCAACCTGCTGCGCGGCCAGCCGGTCAAGAACGCGCTGATCTTCTGCAACCGCAAGCGCGACGTCGACATCGTCGACAAGTCGCTGCGCAGGCACGGCTTCAACGCCGCCGCCCTGCATGGCGACATGAGCCAGGGCCACCGCACCGAGACGCTGCAGCGCTTCAAGGACGGCGACCTGCCGCTGCTGGTCTGCTCCGACGTCGCCGCGCGCGGGCTCGACATCGCCGGCATGAGCCATGTCTTCCTGTTCGACCTGCCCATGCATGCCGAGGACTACGTGCACCGCATCGGCCGCACCGGCCGGGCCGGCATGAAAGGCCGCGCCTTCGCGCTCGGCACGCCGGAGGACGGCAAGTTCCTCGGCGCGATCGAGAAGCTGATCGGGCGCGACATCCCGCGCTTCGAGATCGACGGCATCGAGAGCATGGAGATCGACCCCGGCTTCAAGAAGCGCAATCGGGGCCGCCGCCCGGCCCGCGGCGACCGGCCGGCCAAGGCCAACGGCGGCGGCGAACGGTCGCGCAAGCCGGCGCGCGCGGACGCCGCCGGCGAGCCGGAGGCGCAGCCCAAGGCCCGCCGCGAGCCACGCCCCGAAAAGGCCGCCCGCAACGGCCGCCGCAAGGACGGCGACCGCCAGGA
>JANQKO010000668.1 GCA_028281075.1 Alphaproteobacteria bacterium
CGGCGGCGGACGACGGCGAACGGCTGCCGGCGGCGATCACCGAATACGCGGCCCAGCATGACCTGGAGCTGCACACCTTCGCCGGTCCCGAGGCGCAGGTGGCGGCGCTGGCCGACGATATCGCCTACAACAACCACGATATCGACGACGGCCTGCGGGCCGGCCTGTTCGAGCTCGACGACCTGAGGGACGTGCCGCTGCTGGCACCGGTCCTGGCCGAGGTCTCGGCCCGCTATCCGGAACTCGACCAGCGCGAACGGATCGCGCACGAGGTCGTGCGGCGCCTGATCGGCCGCATGGTCGAGGATCTGATCACCGAATCGCGGCGGCGCCTCAATGCCCTGGCCCCCGACGGCGTCGACGACATTCGCCGGGCCGGCGGTCCGGTGGTAGCGTTTTCCGGGGCCATGGCCGAGGCCGACAAGGCCCTGAAAGCCTTCCTCAGAACGCGCATGTACCGGCACTATCGTGTCAATCGCATGACAAGCAAGGCCCGGCGCGTTGTCTCCGCGCTGTTCAGGCTGTATATCGCCCAACCGTCATGCCTGCCGCCGGAATGGCAGGCCCGCACCGACGGGCCGAACGGCCCGCGCACGGCGCGCGGCGTCGCCGATTTCATCGCCGGCATGACCGACCGGTTTGCCATGGAAGAGCATCGTCGGCTGTTCGATATCGAGACCAGGACCTAGATGAACGTTTTCAACCACTTCGAGGCGCTGGTTCGGGCGCGTATCGATTCCCTGTCGGCGGCCGGCACGCTACCGGGCGGGCTCGACTGCGGCAACGTCAAGGTCGAGCCGCCACGCGACGCCGCGCATGGCGACCTGGCGGTCAACGCCGCCATGGTCCTGGCCAAGCAGGCGAAGATGCCGCCGCGCGCCATCGCCGAGCCGCTGGCCGCGGCGCTGGCCGAACACCCGGATGTTGACACGGCCGACATCGCCGGACCCGGGTTCATCAACCTCGGCCTGTCGCCCGGCTTCTGGCGCGGCCGGCTGGCCGACGCGCTGCTGGCCGGCACGGCCTATGGCAATTGCGACGCCGGCGCCGGCGAGAAGGTCAACGTCGAGTATGTCTCGGCCAACCCGACCGGCCCGCTGCATGTCGGGCATCTGCGCGGCGCCGTGTTCGGCGACGCCCTGTCGGCCCTGCTGCGCAAGGCCGGCTACGAGGTCTGCGAGGAATACTACATCAACGACGCCGGCGCCCAGGTCGACACGCTGGCCCGGTCGGCCCATCTTCGCTATCGCGAGGCGCTGGGCGACGACATCGGCGCGATTCCGGACGGCATGTATCCCGGCGACTATCTGAAGCCCGTCGGGCGGGCGCTGGTCGAACGCGACGGCGACCGCTGGCACGACGCGGACGAGGCGGACTGGCTGCCGGCGGTGCGCGACTTCGCCATCGCGGCCATGATGCGCCACGTGCGCGCGGACCTGGCGGCGCTCGGCATCACGCAGGAAGTGTTCTATTCCGAGCGCTCGCTGCACGACAGCGGCATGATCGACAAGGCGGTGGCGTCGCTTCGGGACAAGGGGCTGATCTATACCGGCGTCCTGACGCCGCCGAAGGGCAAGACGCCCGAGGATTGGGAGCCGCGGCCGCAGATGCTGTTCCGGGCCACCGACTTCGGCGACGACGTCGACCGGCCGCTGCAGAAATCGGACGGCGCCTGGACCTATTTCGCCGCCGACATCGCCTATCACTACGACAAGTATACCCGCGGCTTCCGCCGCATGATCGATGTCTGGGGCGCCGACCACGGCGGCTACGTGAAACGCATGCGGGCGGCGGTGCGGGCGCTGGCCGACGGCGACGACGCCGATCTCGACGTGCGGCTGTGCCAGATCGTGCGCGTCCTGCGGGACGGCGAGCCGGTGCGCATGTCGAAACGGGCCGGCGATTTCATCACCGCGCGCGAGGTGCTGGACGAGGTCGGCCGCGACGTCGTCCGCTTCATGATGCTGACGCGCAAGAACGATGCCCAGCTCGATTTCGATTTCGCCCGGGTCGAGGAGCAGTCGAAGGACAACCCGGTCTTCTATGTCCAGTACGCGCATGCCCGGGTCCGCTCGGTGCTGCGCAACGTCGCCGAGACGCTGCCGGACATCGACACGGCCCCGGACGCGCTGGCGCGGGCCGATTTGTCGCGGCTGACCGATTCGGCCGAATTGGACCTGATCAAGCGCGTCGCGCACTGGCCGCGCACCGTCGAGGCCGCGGCCCAGGCCCATGAACCGCACAGAATCGCCTTTTATCTCTATGACTTAGCGGCCGCGTTTCATGGCCTGTGGAACCGGGGTAATGAAGACCCCGATTTGCGCTTTATCATTGCCGGCGACGAACGGCTGACGGCGGCACGTCTGGCGTTGATCCAGGGCGTTGCAACGGTGATTGCATCCGGCCTGTCGATCATGGGCGTCGAGCCGGCAGAGGAGATGCGCTAATGCACAGCGACCCAGCCGATGCCAGACCGGCCCCGCCGCGGCAGGAGATCAACACCAGGCCGCCCGCCGCCTCGCGCCTGCCGGTCATCGCCCTGATCGCCGTCGGCGCCGTGTTCGCCTTCGGCACCAGCATCTGGTACGCCTACCAATATGGCGTCAACCAGCAGGTCGCCGCCAACCCGCCCTTGATCAAGGCCGAGCCCGGGCCGACCAAGCTCAAGCCCGACGATCCCGGCGGCATGGAGGTGCCGGACCGCGACAAGCTGGTCTACGACCGGGTCACCGGCACGCCATCGGAACCACGGACCGAACGCCTGCTGCCGCCGGCCGACCAGCCGATGGCGAAGCCCGACGCGCCGCCACCGCCGCCCACCACCACCGGGCCGGCCAAGGACGAACCCGCGACCAGGACCACCGACGCCCCGCCGCCACCGGCCGGCGAACCGGCGGACGACACGGCGGCGGCCGCCGCCGGTCAGCGGCCATCGCCGCCACCGCCGCAGACAGTCGACAGGCTGGCCGCCGTCGCGCCGGCCGCGGCCCCGCCGCCGCCGCCGCCACCGGCCGCCGACACCGCGACGGCGGACAAGGCCGGGCCGGCGCGGCCCGCGGCCACGCCACCGAAGCAGGCCGCGGTATCGCCGCCGCCCAAGCCCCAGCCCGCCGCCAAGCCGGCGCCAGGGAAAACCGCGACGACCGGCACGTACCGCGTGCAATTGGCCTCCTTCCGCAGCTCGAAGGCGGCGAACGACGCCTGGAGCCGGCTCAGGAAGTCGAACATCTCGCTGCTGCGCGACCTGACGGCGCATGTGACGCGGGTCGAGCTGGCGCAGAAGGGCACCTTCTACCGGCTGCAGGCGGGATCGTTCGCCAAGGAGGCCGGCGCCCGTTCGGTCTGCACCGAGCTGAAGGCCCGCAAAGTGGACTGCCTGGTTGTCCGGGCAAACTAGCACCGCGCCGGCCGCGGTCGTTTTCGGCTGCGCCGGCCCGCGGCTGACCGCGGCCGAAGCCGGCTTCTTCCGCGAGACCGGCCCGCTGGGCTTCATCCTCTTCGCGCGCAACTGCGAAACGCCGACGCAGATCCGGGCGCTGACGACGGCGTTGCGGGAAACGGTGGGGCGCGGCGATGCGCCGATCCTGATCGACCAGGAAGGCGGGCGCGTACAGCGCCTGACGCCGCCGGCCTCGCGGGCCGCGCCCGCCGCCGCGCGGTTCGGCGCGCTGGCCCGGACCGACCTGCCGGCGGCCGTCGAGGCGGCGCGGCTGAACGCGCGCCTGATCGCGGCCGAGCTCGGCGATATCGGCGTCAATGTCGATTGCCTGCCGTGCCTCGACGTGCCGGCGCCCGACGGCCACGGCATCATCGGCGACCGCGCCTTCGGCGACGACCCGCGGCTCGTGGCGGCGCTGGGCCGGGCCGTGGCCGACGGCCTGCTGGCCGGCGGCGCGCTGCCCGTGGCCAAGCACCTGCCAGGACACGGCCGGGCACGGGCCGACAGTCATCTGGCGCTGCCGGTCGTCGACGCCCCGAAGGCCGACCTGGACGCGGTCGACTTCGCGCCGTTCCGCGCCCTTGCCGATCTTCCGATCGGCATGACGGCGCACGTGGTCTATGCCGACATCGATGCCGGCGCGCCGGCGACGATCTCGCCCCGGATCGTCGCCGAGGTGATCCGCGACAGCATCGGCTTCGACGGCCTGCTACTGACCGACGATCTGGGCATGCGGGCGCTCGCCGGCGATTTCGCGGCCCGGACGTCGGCCGCGCTGGACGCCGGCTGCGACGTGGTGCTGCATTGCAGCGGCGTCATGTCCGAGATGGAGCGGGTGGCGGCGGCGGCGCGGCCGCTGGACACCGACGGACAACGGCGGGCGGCACGCGCGTTGGCGGCGCTCGAGCCGGCCGACCGGACCGACCTTGACCAGGCCCGGGCGCGGGTCGACGCGCTGCTCGAAACAGCCCCGGCATAGCCGGGGTATCGGGCCGGATGGCATTCACCTAGACTCGCGACGATTCGACCGGCATGGAAACACCAGCGGACAAGCCCGACGCCTTCGAGGACCCGACGCCCGATCGGATCGAGATCGGCGGCTTCGTGGTCGATCTCGAAGGCTACGAGGGACCGCTCGACCTTCTGCTGACGCTGGCGCGGCAGCAGAAGGTCGACCTGCGCAACCTGTCGATCCTGCAGCTTGCCGAGCAGTATCTCGACTTCATCGGCGAAGCCCGCCGGATGCGGCTGGAGGTCGCCGCGGACTATCTGGTGATGGCGGCCTGGCTCGCCTATCTCAAGTCCCGCCTGCTGCTGCCCGAGGCGGACGGCGAGGCCGAGCCGACCGGCGAGGAGATGGCCGCGCGGCTGCAGTTTCAGCTCGAACGCCTGCAGGCCATGCGCGAGGCCGTCGACAAGCTGTTTGCCCGCCAGCGCCTGGGCATCGACGTGCTGCCGCGCGGCATGCCGGAAGGCGTCCGCGTCATCCGCAATTCGGTGATCGAGTGCTCGCTCTACGAGCTGCTGAACGCCTATTCCAGCCAGGTCGGCCGGAGCAACGTCACCAATCTGCACCTGCGGCCGCCCACGGCCTTCACCATGGAACAGGCGCTGCGCCGGCTGAAGGCGGTGCTGGGCGAGGTGCCCGACTGGGCCAGCCTGGAGGCTTTCCTGCCGGCCGAGCTGCAGACCGGGTTTCAGCACCGTTCGGCCATCGCCTCGACGCTGGCGGCCAGCCTGGAGCTGGTCCGCGAGGGCCGGCTGCAGGTGCGCCAGGCCCAGACCTTCGGGCCGATTTTCGTCAAGGGCGCCGTGGAAGAGACATGACCGACGAGCAGCAGGACGACAGCGCGCAGCACCTCCGCATGCTGGAGGCGCTGCTGTTCGCGGCGACCGAGCCGCTGGACGAGGCGACCCTGACGGCCCGCCTGCCGGACGGCATCGACCTGCCGGCGCGGATCGCCGAGCTCACGGCGCGGTACGCGGATCGCGGCGTCAACCTGGTCACGGTCGGTGGCAAATGGCAGTTCCGGACGGCGCCCGACCTGCATTTCCTGCTCTCCGAGGAGAAGCAGCAGACCCGCCGGCTGTCGCGGGCGGCGCTGGAGACGCTGGCGATCATCGCCTATCACCAGCCGATCACCCGGGCCGAAATCGAAGAGGTGCGCGGCGTCGGGCTCTCCAAGGGCACGCTCGATCTGCTGATGGAAGTCGGCTGGGTGCGGCTGCGCGGCCGGCGCAGAACGCCGGGACGGCCGGTCACCTATGGCACGTCGGACGCCTTCATGGCCCATTTCGGCCTCGAAAGCCTGAAGGACCTGCCCGGCATCGAGGAGCTGAAGGCGGCCGGCCTGCTCGACAGCACGCCGCCGCCGGACTTCAAGCTCGCCAATATCGGCGGCACCGACAACCATGACGAGCTCGACGAGAACGACGAGCCTGACGTTGCCGACGCGCCCGACGGCGAGTCCGAAGAGACCCCGCCGCCCGGCATCGGCTAACGATCCGTCGCCGCGCCGGGATGATTCATTGAACTTGCACTTCCGCCGGCCGCCCTATAGTTAGAATTTCCGTCCCGCTGCGAATGCCTCGCATTCCAATCGGGACGGAACCTGACGAGGCGAACGACGGCACATGGACCAACGGTCGGGCGGACTGGCGATAGAGGCCGTGAGCCATGCCTTCGACGGGCTCACCGTCGTCGACGGCGTCAGCCTCGAGGTCGGCGTCGGCGAGCTGGTCTGCCTGCTGGGGCCGTCGGGCTGCGGCAAGACCACGCTGCTCAGGGTCGCGGCCGGTCTCGAGCCCTTGCAGCAGGGCCGTGTCCGGATCGCCGGCCGGACCGTGGCCGCCCCCGGTACCTGGACACCGCCCGAGGACCGCGGCGTCGGCATGGTCTTTCAGGACTATGCGCTGTTTCCGCACCTGACCGTGGCGGAAAACGTCGAATTCGGCCTCGGCGCGCGGAAACCGGCGGAACGGCGGGCGACGGCCCTCGACTACCTGCGGCGCCTCGGCATGGCCGGCCACGCCGGAACCTATCCGCACACCCTGTCGGGCGGCGAGCAGCAGCGCGTGGCGCTGGCCCGCGCGCTGGCGCCACGGCCGGCGGTGATGCTGATGGACGAGCCGTTCTCCGGCCTCGACATCCGTCTGCGCGATGCGGTGCGGGACGAAGCCCTGGCCTTGCTGCGGGAAGAGGGGGCGGCAACGCTGCTGGTCACCCACGATCCGGAGGAAGCCATGCGCATGGCGGACCGCATTGCCGTGATGCGGGGCGGACGGATCATTCAATATGGATCGCCGGCGGACGTGTATCGCCGGCCCGCGGACCCCTTCATCGCCGAATTCTTCGGTAATATCAATAGGTTATCCGGAATTGTTGACGAAAAAGGCGAGATAACGACCCATCTCGGCGCCATCCGCGCCGACGGCTTCCCGTCCGGCGCGGCGGTCGATGTATTGATACGTCCGGAAGCGGTGCGCCTGAACGGCCGGTCGGAGGGCGCCAGCGCCACCGTCCAGTGTGCCCGGCCCATGGGGCCGTTCGGCCTGGTGGACGTGCGCCTGGCGGCCAATGACTGCGTGCTGACCTCGCGCGTGCCCGGCACCGATCTGCCGCGATGCGGCGAAGCTGTCCGGATCACGCTCAATCCCGCATTGACCTTTGTATTTCCGCGCGCGACGCCTTAGATACCTTTGAAAATGGGCCTGTCGGTCCCGTATTTCGGCCTTGCCGGCGCGCGCCGCCTGAATTGCGTGGAAATGGCCTTTCTGCCATGATGCGGTCAGGTTCCGGGCGCGGCCCAGACATCAGGAGTTTTAACCATGACACCCAGTTTCTGGCAGATCGCGATCGTTCTGATACTGGTCGTGCTGCTGTTCGGCCGCGGCAAGATCTCGGCGATGATGGGCGACGTCGCCAAGGGCATCAAGAGCTTCAAGAAGGGCATGCAGGAAGACGATGCCGTCGACAACGTGGCGACGCGCGATGCCATCGACGACAAGGCCGTGCAGAAGGACGAAGCGGCGAAAGGCTGACATGGACCTGGACCGCCGGGATTAAGGCGGCACGCGGGCGGATCGGGCCCAGATGATCGATATCGGTTGGAGCGAAATGCTGATCGTCGCCGTGGTGGCGATCATCGTGATCGGGCCGAAAGACCTGCCGAAAGCACTGCGGACGGTCGGCCAGTGGGTCGGCAAGGCGCGTGGCATGGCGCGCGAGTTCCGCAGCAGCATCGACGACATGGTGCGGGAATCCGAGTTGCAGGAGATCCGCGAGCAGGCCAACACGATCGCCAACTTCGACGTCGACAAGGCGATCGACACTGCCGCCGATCCGAGCGGCACCAGCAGCGGCGTGTTCGACAAGCCGCGTTCGGCGACACCGGCCGATGACGACGGCCAGGACAAGGCGCCGACCGGCGCCGGCGAGTTCTACGCCAATCCGGAAAACGTGATGGCGCCGCCCCATTCCCTGACCCGGCCGGACGAGACGGCGCCGGAGACGCCGGAACCCGACGACACGCCGGCCACGGCAGTCGAGGCGGTCGAGGCGGGCAATGACGACGGCCTGGCCGGACAGCGCAAGACCGGTACCTAGAACGTGGCCACGCAGGCGGAGGACGACTTCGACGACAAGAAAATGCCCTTGCTCGATCATCTCATCGAGCTTCGGCAACGCCTGCTGTATTCGATCGTCGCGCTGGTCGTCGCCTTTATCGCCTGCTACATCGTCGCCGAGGAGATCTATGCCTTCCTGGTCGCCCCGCTGGCCGACATCTTCGGCCAGGAGGAGGGGCGCCGGCTGATCTTCACCGGCCTGCACGAAGCCTTCTTCACCTATCTGAAGGTCGGGTTGTTCGGCGCCATCTGCATTACCTTTCCGATCCTGGCCGGCCAGCTCTGGGCCTTCATCGCGCCCGGCCTCTACAAGCACGAGCGGCGGGCGTTCCTGCCGTTCCTGCTGGCCACCCCGGTATTGTTCACGATCGGCGCGGCGCTGGTCTACTACCTGATCATGCCGCTGGCCTGGCGTTTCTTCCTCAGCTTCGAGACGCCCGGCGGCGAGGGTATGCTGCCGATCCAGCTCGAGGCCAAGGTCAACGAGTATCTCAGCCTGGTGATGAAGCTGATCATCGCCTTCGGCCTCTCGTTCCAGTTGCCGGTGGCGCTGACGCTGATGGCGCGTGTCGGCCTGGTGACCTCGGACGGCCTCAGGGCCAAGCGCAAATACGCCATCGTCATCACCTTCCTGGTGGCCGCGTTCCTGACGCCGCCGGACCTGATCAGCCAGATCGGCCTCGGCCTGCCGATCCTGCTGCTCTACGAAATCTCCATCCTCTGCGCCCGCATGGTCGAGCGCAAACGCGCGGAAGCCGACGCCGAAGCGGAA
>JANQKO010000690.1 GCA_028281075.1 Alphaproteobacteria bacterium
CGTCGATCAGCAGCACCGGCGCGCCGGCCGGATCGGCCTCCAGCGCCCTCAGGAGCGGCCGCTTGATCAGGAACTCACCGCGGAACACGTCCTCGCCCAGCTTCTCGCGGTCGACGCCGCCGGCGGCTTCGGCCAAGCGGATCTCGATCATCTGGCGGGCATAGTTCCATTCATAGACGGCGGACGCCACGTCCAGGCCCTCGTAGCACTGCAGGCGGACCAGCCGGCGGCCCAGCGTCTCGGACAGCACCTTGGCGATCTCGGTCTTGCCGACGCCGGCCTCGCCCTCGAGAAACAGCGGCCGGCCCATGGCCAGCGACAGATAGAGCGTCGTCGCCAGCGACCGGTCGGCGATGTAGTCGCCGTCGCCCAGCAGGTCCAGGGTGACGTCGATGGAGTCGGGCAGGGGCTTTGGCGCCATTTGGGTCATCTCGGATCGGATGCGCGTTCGCAGACATGACGAGGGGCGGCACGGTAACGCCGCGCCGCCCCATTATAGGTGGTTTCGGACCGTTCGCTCAGCCGTTCGCTTGATCGACGGCACGCCGGGCCATGACGCCGACGAGATGCGCCCGGTACTCGGCCGAGGCATGGATATCGGCGTTCAGCCCATCGGCCGACGTCGCCACGCTCGCCAGCGCGCCCGACGAGAAGTTGCCGGAAAGCACGGCTTCCATGTCGGCGTGCCGGTAGACGCACGGGCCCGCGCCGGTCACCGCGACCCGCACGCCGCCGCCGCCCTGGCTGACGAAAACGCCGACCATGGCATAGCGCGAGGCCGGGTTCGGGAACTTCACGTAGCCCGCCTTCTGCGGTACCGGGAACGAGACGCCGGTGATGATCTCGTCCTCGGCCAGCGCCGTCTCGAACATGCCGGTGAAGAAGTCGTCGGCGGCGATCTCGCGCTTGTTGGTGCTCACCGTGGCGCCGAGCCCGAGCACGGCAGACGGGTAGTCGGCCGCCGGATCGTTGTTGGCGATCGAGCCACCGATCGTGCCCATGTTACGGACCTGCGGATCGCCGATGCCGCCGGCAAGTTTCGCCAACGCCGGAATGGCGCTGGCGACTTCGCCCGACGCCGCCACCGCGGCATGCCGCGTGGTGGCGCCGATCTTCACGGCATCGCCGGAGACGCTAATGCCGCTCAGCTCGCCGATGCCGCCGAGGTCGATGACATCGGACGGCTGCGCCAGGCGTTGCTTCAGGGTCGGGATCAGGGTCTGGCCGCCGGCCATCAGCTTGCCGTCGGCGGCGGAGTTCAAGGCCGCCGTCGCGTCGGCCAGGCTGCCGGGCTTATGGTATGCGAATTCGTACATCTGACTTGCTCTCCCTGTTATTCGGCGGCCTGGGCCTGGCGCGACTGCGCCACCCGCCAGACGCGTTCCGGCGTCGCCGGCATGTCGATGGCCTCGGTGCCGAGCGCGTCGGTCAACGCGTTCATCACCGCCGCCGGCGCCGCGATCGCGCCGGCCTCGCCGCAGCCCTTGACGCCAAGGGGATTGAGCGGCGAGGCCGTGACCGTGGTGTCGACGTTGAAGCTGGGCACGTCGTCCGCCCGCGGCATGGTGTAGTCCATGAACGAGCCGGTCAGGAGCTGGCCCGATTCCGGGTCGTAGGCCGTGCTTTCGATCAAGGCCTGGCCGACGCCCTGGACAATGCCGCCATGCACCTGGCCCTCGACGATCATCGGGTTGATCACCGTGCCGAAGTCGTCGACCGCCGTGTAGTTGACGATCTCGACCACGCCGGTATCCGGATCGATTTCGAGCTCGCAGATATGCGTGCCCGACGGGAACGAGAAGTTCAGCGGATCGTAGAACGAGGTCTCGTCCAGGCCCGGCTCGACACCTTCGGGATAGTTGTGCGGCACGTAGGCGGCGAATGCGACCTCGCCGATATTCATCGCCTTGTCCGTGCCCGCGACCGTGAAGTTGCCTTCGGTGAACTCGATGTCCTCCTCGGCCGCCTCCAGGATATGGGCGGCGATCTTCCGGCCCTTGGCGATGATCTTCTCGCCCGCCTTGACGATGGCGGCGCCGCCGACCGCGATCGAGCGCGAGCCGTAGGTGCCCATGCCGAACGGCCCCTTGTCGGTATCGCCATGGACGATCTCGATATTCTCGACCGGCACGCCGAGCTGGTCGGAGACCACCTGGGCAAAGGTCGTCTCGTGACCCTGGCCGTGGGCGTGCGTGCCCGTGAACACGGTGACGTTGCCGGTCGGGTTGAAGCGCACCTGCGCCGCTTCCCACAGGCCGACGCCGCCGCCGAGCGCGCCCACCGCGGCCGACGGCGCGATGCCGCAGGCCTCGATATAGTTCGAGAAGCCGATGCCGCGCAGTTTGCCGTTGGCCTCGGACTGGGCGCGGCGGCCCTGGAAGCCGGCATAGTCGGCGATCTCCATGGCCTTATCGAGACTGGCGCCGTAGTCGCCGCAGTCATAGGTGTGGATCACCGGCGTCTCGTAGGGGAACTGATCCGGCTGGATCAGGTTCTTCCGCCGCAGCTCGGCCGGGTCCATGCCCATCTCGCGCGCCGCCGCCTCGACCACGCGCTCCAGCACGTAGGTCGCCTCGGGCCGACCGGCGCCGCGATAGGCATCGACCGGCGTCGTGTTGGTGAACACGGCCTTGACCTCGGCATAGACCTTCGGGGTCGTGTACTGGCCGGCCAGCAAGGTCGCGTACATGTAGGTCGGCACGGCCGAGGAGAACAGCGACATGTAGCCGCCCAGGTTGGCCTTGGTGCTGCAGCGCATGGCCAGGAACTTGCCGTCGCCGTCCATGGCCAGGTCGACCTTGGTCACGTGGTCGCGGCCATGGGCGTCGGACAGGAAGGATTCCGAGCGCTCGGCCGTCCACTTGACCGGCCGGTTGACCTTGCGGGCGGCCCAGACGCAGGCCGTCTCCTCGGAATAGACGTAGATCTTCGAGCCGAAGCCGCCGCCCACGTCGGGCGCCACCACCCGCAGCTTGTGCTCGGGCGCGATCTGGAAGAAGGCCGACAGCACCAGCCGCGCCACGTGCGGGTTCTGGCTGGTGGTATAGAGCGTCAGGCTGTCGGTCGCCCGGTCATAGTCGCCGACGGCCGCGCGCGGCTCCATGGCGTTCGGCACCAGCCGGTTGTTGACCAGCTCCAGCGTGGTCACGTGCGCCGCGCCCTCGAACGCCGCGTCGACGTCGGCCCGGTCGCCCAGCTCCCAGTCGAAGCAGGTGTTGTTCGCCGCGACCTCGTGGATCTGCGCCGCGCTGGCGCTATCGGCGTCGCCCGTGCTGACGACCGCCGGCAGCTCCTCGTAGTCGACGTTGACCAGTTCGGCCGCGTCGCGGGCCTGGGCCTGGGTGTCGGCGACGACCATGGCGACATGGTCGCCAACATAGGTCACCTTGCCCTGGGCCAGCACCGTGTGCGGCGGCATGTTCATGGGCGAGCCGTCCTTGGACGTGATCGCCCAGCCGCAGATCAGCGGGCCGACATTGTCGGCGGCGATGTCCTCGCCGGTATAGACCGCCAGCACGCCCGGCGCCGCCGCCGCGGCCGAGATGTCGACGGACCGGATGTTCGCGTGCGCGTGCGGCGATCGCACGAAAGCCGCGTAGGCCTGTCCATGACGGTTGATGTCGTCGACGTAGTTGCCCTTGCCGACCAGGAATCTCGGATCTTCCTTGCGCGCCAGCCGGGCGCCGATGCCGTTCTCAGCCATCTCAGCCCCCCATGGCCTTGGCGGCCTGCTGCACCGCCTTGACGATATTGTGGTAGCCCGTGCAGCGGCAGATATTGCCCTCGAGCTCCGCGCGGATCGTCGCCTCGTCGGCGTTGGGGTGGTTCTTCACCAGGTCGACCGCGCTCATCACCATGCCCGGCGTGCAGAAGCCGCACTGCAGGCCGTGATTGTCCATGAAGGCCTGCTGCATCGGATGCAGCTCGCCGTTCGTGGCCAGGCCTTCGATGGTGGTGACGTCGCTGCCGTCGCACTGCGCCGCCAGCATGGTGCAGGACTTCACCGAGCGGCCGTCGATATGCACGACGCAGGCGCCGCACTGGCTGGTGTCACAGCCCACATGCGTGCCGGTCAGGCCCAGGTCCTGACGCAGGAATTGAACGAGCAGCGTGCGGTCCTCGACGTCTTTCGACACCGATTTTCCGTTCACGGTCATGGAAACAGTCGGCATGCCATCCTCCCTATCGGAACACCTATGAATCTTGAACGAGAGCGTGTTTGGTCAAGCACCGCAAAGGCGGCATCGACCGGAATTCTCTCTTGGATTGGCAGTGTTTAGCTTTGCGCAACCGAGGTCAAGCATCGAACGCCCCGGCCGCCGGTCCGGGCCGGAAAAATGCCATCCGCGAGGCGCCGGCTAGCTGCCATAGAACATCAGCAGCAGCACGATCACCAGGATCAGCCCCGCCGCCCAGGCCCAGGTCGGGATGCCCCGGTACGGCTGCACCTGTGGCAGGTCCTCGCGCGGCGGTGGCGGTGGCGGTGCGGTTTCGGCCCCGGATGCGGGTGCTTCCGCCGCCGGTGGCGCGGGCTCCGGCGCCGGCGCTTCGACGGCCGGTGCCGCCACGACCAGTTCGCTGAACTTGCCGAAGAAATCGTCCGCCATCTTCGTGGCGACGCCGTCGATCAGCCGCGAGCCGATCTGCGCCAGCTTGCCGCCGACCGTGGCCTTGACCTTGTAGCTCAGCACGGTATCGTCGCCGTCCTCGGTGAGGTTCACCTCCGCGCCGCCCTTGGCGAAGCCGGCGGCGCCGCCCTTGCCTTCGCCGCTGATCGTGTAGCTCTCGGGCGGGTTCAGGTCGGACAATGTGACCTGGCCCTTGAACTTGGCTTTCACCGGCCCGACCTTGGCCGTCACCGTCGCGGCAAAGCCGCCGTCGTCGGTCTGCTCCAGGCTCTCGCAGCCGGCGATCGACGCCTTCAGCACCTCCGGATCGTTGAGCGCGTCCCAGACCCGCTGCCGAGGCGCGGGAATCCGGCGCTCACCCGTCATTTCCATCGGTCAACCCCTCGTCTGTCATGGTATCGGCGGATATTGCGCGGGACCATAACGGACGCCCCCGCCGGACCGCAAGGAACCCGGAAACTATTAGGGACTGTCCTTATTGATTTCCCGTGCGAAGAAATCACCCGTCGTCATGCCGGCGGAGGCCGGCATCCATGGGCTTCGCGGGCAAGTACCGCGCCGACGGCCGGGTGCCCATGGATCGCGACCCTCGGCCTGCGCCGGGGCAGACTCCGCCGGTATGACCGTGGCGGTGGACCGTCACCGGTGCCGGGACCCCGAAGACGTTGTCGTTCGATCGATGGCAAGGTCCATGGATGCCGGCCTCCGCCGGCATGACAACGGGAGGCGAGCCTTCGGCGGCTTCTTCACGACCGCGCCAGCCGGCGTCCACGGGCGTTTTCAAGACGCATCCGTTATCATGACCATCGATCCGGACCCACCGCATTCCATTTGGCGAGGCAGACATGTCACGCATCACGTTCGAACGGGAAGATGACGGTCGCTGGATCGCCGAGATAGCCGAGTTGCCCGGCGTCATGGCTTATGGCGCGACGCGGGAAGAAGCCGGGGCCAAAGTCGAAGCGTTGGCGCGACTCACGCGGACATTGTCCGAGGCTGGCGATACCGAGTCCAAAGACACCTGACGCCGTTCACCATCAACCGAAGTAAATCACCAGACAGGCGCCGAGCAGCACCGCGGCCCAGAGCGCCATGCTGCCGGTCGGCCAGGTGCGGGCCAGTGCCCCTTCCGGGCCGTGGTGGTCGTAGATCCGCCGCAGCGCCCGCGTCACCAGCCGTTCGAGATCGGCGGTGACGTTGCCGTGCGCAACGCCGACACGCACCGACAGCCAGCCGACGACCCGAGGCGCGAGCCAGCGGTAGCTGAAATCGAAATCGAGAACCGTGGAACGCAGTTCCGGTGGGTAGAGACCGGTTCTTTGCAGCGTGGCGAAGGCGAGCGCGGAAAAAAGCAGAAGCTGAAGCGTCGTGACCACATGCGTTGTCGTATAAGGCGTGTAATCCACCGGGAAGGGCAGCAGCGCATACAA
>JANQKO010000001.1 GCA_028281075.1 Alphaproteobacteria bacterium
GTGCCCCAGCGCCTCGCGGTGCAGCAGCCAGGCTTCAAGACTGGTGGTGGACTTTCGCGTCAGAGCGCTGAACTGCCCGTCAAGCAGTTCGATATGCAGCGAGCTGATCACGTTCAGGGTGATTTCATCGCGCATCTCGAAAAGCTGATCGGTATCGCGGTCGTAGCGCTGCGCCCAGATATTGCTGCCGGACTTTGCGTCGACCAGGCGCACGTTGATCCGAAGTTTCTCGCCCCGGCTCTCGATACTGCCCTCGAGGAAGTGGCTGACACCAAGGGCCGCGGCAAGGCGGCGCGAATCCGCGCCCTCGACTTCGCTCTCGCGGACCAGGTTTCGATCGGCGACGTGCAACGCCGGCACACGCGACAAGGCGGTGACGATATCCTCCGTCAGGCCCTCGCTGACGAGAAGCGCTCTTTTTTCGTTGGCGACCGCCTGAAACGATCGGACCGCGACCGCCAGCCGGTCCGTACCGTCGGCCGCGTCATCCCGACCCGGCAACTGGCCATTCACGAACCAGGCTGACGTTCCGACGACGACCAGCGCGACCGCGGCGTATATGGCCCGCCGAATGGGCAGAGATTTCCGTCTGGGGGCTCGCCGGGCACGGGTTACCGCGCCGGGCTCTTTCGAAGCATTTACCTTGTAGACACGAACCGGCTCGGCGATGTTCTTGAAGGTCTGCTCGCCGATATCTTCATACCCCGCGTCCAAGACGGACCGAAGCTGGTCGTAGGCCTGCGCGGTGACGCAGATGCCCCCGGGCTCGGCCATGGCCTCGAGCCGCGATGCCAGGTTGACGCCCGAGCCGTAGACGTCGTCCCCGTCAACGATGATGTCGCCGAGGTTGACGCCAATGCGAAGCTGCATGTCGGCTTCGTCCATGCCGCGCCACACCGGCATTTCCATTTGAATGGCGATGGCGCAACGAACGGCGTTGACGACGCTGGCGAACTCCACCAGGAAACCGTCGCCGAGCTGCTTGAAGACGCGACCCCTGTGCTGATGGACCTGCGGTTCGATAACCTCGTTGAAGAGGCGCTTGATGTTCGCGAATGTCTTCGTTTCGTCGGTTTCCATGAGGCCGCTGAAACCGACCACGTCGGCCGCCAGGATCGCGGCGAGACGCCGCTCCTCGTCCGGAACCAGGTCCAGCCCGGCGATACCGTCGGGCGGGCGATTGCGCGAACAACCGGGCTTCAGCGACATGATCATGCCTCCTCGGGTGATCCAGCCGGCGCTGTTATCGCGCAACCCCCACGATGCCAGCCTGGTCGGCCCCAGGGCATCGTCCAGCTCACGAAGGACAATCAACCGCCGTCGGATGGAAGGTGCGCCAGTTCGCCACCGGGTGGCAGTTTGTCACGGTGAGTCACGGTGGCGTCGACGGTTCAGGGCGTCTCTTGCTCTGTCCAGCCGAGCAATTTCTGAGGGGACCCGTCAGCGTGAAATCCCGACATGCATCAGACATTCAGAACCGTGGGAACATGTTCCTTCGGTTCATGATGTCCGGACGTGGCGATCGCCGGTCCAATGAGGCATGTCACATGGTGGGCGGGTATGGCTTCAATGGGAGACGTTTGTCGCTACGCAGCCGAGGTCTGCTTCTGGCTATACCTCGCCGCCCCGGCCACGCCGCAGGCACGACCGCATCACCCCCAAAACCCGCCAATTACGCTGCGGTTGCCGGTTGATAGCGGCAATATACCCGAAACCGGTCGTGGGTGACCGTGCTGCATCTCGGCCGAAGATGACCCTGAGCTGCCATCTGCGTGTCGATGGAAAATCGGGTGGTGGCCGAAATATGAAGATTGACGCGACCCTGCTACACCGAGATGTCCAATATGATCGATCAACAGCAGCAAGTGTTCGAGAGCACGGCCACGCTGGTTTTATAGCGAATCAAGCTTGCTTTCCGTACTTCTCGACGCAGACGACGGATTCTTCAGAAAACTAATGACTTGGAAAATGTAGTCCGCCATGAAAACTGTGTTCAGGCTGTTCTGCATCGATGAATAGCTCACCAACCCGTGTGCCGCCGCATGGCGGTTCGGCACCGGGTCCTGCGCAAAGCGCTGCCGATCAGCTTCTGTATTGATATTCTCATAAAGGTGTCCGGTGAGGTGGCGAAACAGGTTCAGGCAATAAAGGCCCTTGGGCTCTATGGAGGCGAGAGACAAGTACCCGGCCAACTCTCTCAAAAGCGGCTGGCTCGTGATGCGTTCCAGCTTGTCGCCATGCAACTCGATACGGGCGACACGCTCGATTTCCGGCAAAAGGACCCGGCAAACACTGCGATACAGACCAGTTTCGTGAGCTGTTAGCGCTTCGCGGAATGTGGCCTTCGCTTCATCGTCAATATCATAGCTTGTAAGACGGGTTTCGATGTCCCGCCGAATATTCTGCCAGCCATCTTGATAGTGCTTTTCCAGACGCGCTTGCAATGCAGCGGTGTCGCCGTTGCATTCTTCGACAACGGCGAACGGTGTGCTGTAGTGCGGTAGCCAACCTGAATCGTCCAGCGCCTGCGTGTTCCGTCCGATCTGCGCCATTTTCTTCGCAACGGCGCTTGCCGATCCCAGCCCGAGATTTTCGATGCCCTTAGTAAACCGCGCTCGGTCCTCAAGAATTTTCTGTACCGCTGAGTCAAATTCCGGCTTCCGGAAAACTGGAATTTGGATTCCCTGCATCTGCTTTTGAATATCTGCAATCGGCTTCATCGCCTTTTGCAGTTCCCTTTGCATATCGGCAATCGGCTTCATCGACTCACGAAGCTGTTCTTGCAGGTCGGCGAATTGGGAAATCGGGTCTCTGCGTTTCTCAGCCATGATTTCGCGCTACACCCATTCAAACGGTTCGGGCGCTTCTCTGTTCCACCGCTCCAGATCGTCTACCGTAACGTATTGCTCAGCACGGTCGGTCATCTCAATCCAGTGTTCACGATCCGGAAACAGGTTCTCCGACAGTGCACCATCGACGAGGTCGCCCTGTGTAGCGAAGAGGACAAGCGAACGGTGGTCTGACCGACGGGCGCTTTGATAGCGGATGCCGTCAATCGGCTTCCCGTCGTGCAGGAAAGCCGTGCGAAAAAATTCAGTCACCACTTGCGTCGGGATGTATTCGACATGGATTGACCGGTCCCTTGCGATCGGTTTCGATAGTTCGGCGGCAAAGTAGTTTAGGAAAATCAACGGCGGGCGCGGATCGTACTCAAGGCAATCCGGCATGTAATCGAAAATACTCGGGACTGAAGGTATCTCGGCTAGGTCTAAAATTTTGGCATCGCGCTTAACCCGGAACTCTCCGATAACGTAGCGGCCCGCATCCTTTACCGGGTCCTTCGCAACTTCCCGCAGGGCGGTTTCTGCATCATCGCAGACATAAAACATGACTATGCCGGGAGGATTCATCCGGTTCGCCATTGTCGCCTTATCCTGTGGCGGCGGACCCAGATCGGCAGTGCTTGATAGAACCTCGTCCGGTTTCTGGAATCTTGCGCGATATAGCGGGAGGTCCGAAGAGACCGGCTTTACAAGCGAGAAGCACTCGCACCAGCCTGCCAATTCGTTCAGCAGGGCAAGCGGGCTGTATATTTCCTGGTCGTCGCGCCCCTCGTTCAGGAAGAAATAGCGGCGGCGATACTTGATCAGTTCGCTGAACTCATCCCAACTGAAGTTAAGCTTTTCATCGTCAGTCAGAGAAAAGGGATGCTTTCGGCACCAGGCGCGATCGCCCAACCCGTCACACAGGGCTTCCATCAGCGCGCCGTCATCGTCGTTTGGCAGTTCGTCGCCCAGATGCTCTGCGAGTATCTGCTCGGTCGTCCATATTTGCCCAATATAGCCGCCTTCAGCACTATCATGGGGAAGCTTGTTCTCCGCGGCGTCATATTCGCGGTCTAGGCAGTCGCTCATGTAGAGGAGAATTTCGACTAGTGGCGCAGCAATGGGATCGTCAGACTCGGCCCCGCAAAACGTGCAAACCCTGGCGCCTGCTTCACCTTCGATAAAGCCCTGCAAGCCTTCATCCGCAATACAGGCAGCGCACACATATTCATCATCATGAGCTTCTGGGTTCCCACCGCCCAGACGCTCCTGGACATCCTTCCAATATCCCACCCCAGTCACCCTCCAGTAGATCTGAGTGCAATCTATTCAGCGAAACTCTGCATCCCACCTTCTAGCTGAGTGGCGAGAAATTCAACTTTGTCGCCAAAAAGGCAGTTTCCAATATCTTCGATGGCAAGTATGGCATTCAGATCGAGTGCCATGCGCTGGTTCTCTCGCGAGAACGACCAGCACTTGATAATAAATGTTGTGCCGCTTGCAAATTGATGCTTCCTCGATGTCCGCTCATGGCTAGTTGCGGACAACATCGGCGAACCTGGGTTGCTTCCGGTTTTGGCCGCCAAAGAGACGAAGAAACGTCCGAATCGAGATTGTTCAAACGATAGCCATCGGCACCGGCAGTTGACGGCATTGGTCGCGGCGCGCACCCGCAACCAGATCCGGAAATCAACATCGACAGCCCAATTCCGAGCGAAGCAGCGGGCTGGCGCGCCGTCACCGCGATCCCGCCACCGCAACCCCGCTTCAAACGCCAAGGCGATCCTGCGGGCGGTACCAGGCACCGCTCAATTCGGCGCCGATAACCCGCAGCGAATGGAACGGCATGGGGTGGATGGTGGAAACCGGGAACGGTGAACGCTCGTACATCCCGCTGACCGCGAGCGCGCCGGGCAGGCGGCCCATTCGCGGGGCCATGGCAATGCCACGGTCATTGTGGCCAAGGCCGATATGGAGCTTCTCCGCGGGCACGTGCGGGTGTGGCAGGCTGTCCTTGGTGAGCGCGAAGGTGCCGGCCCAGCGGTACCGCCAGCCAATGCCCTCGAGTTGCGGGAACAGGGCTTCGGCATGCCGCGCGAGGCTTCGGTAGTGATGCGCCGGCTCGCCGGGCGTGAACGCGCCGCGCCCGCCGATGAGAAAGCCGCCATCCCGGTCGAGGCGCAGGTATTTCAGGCTGCGCCGGGTGTCCGAGACAGGCTGGTCTTCGAGGCGTGCGGCGTCATGCGCCGGACCCGTCCACGGCGGCGCCGTCGTTCTGGTTCGTGATGCCCGGCGGCATCGTGATCCGGACGCGCCCGCCGGACATCGCTCTGTTCCTGCCCGGCCTCATGACGTGAGGTGGCCATGACGTGGCGCGGGTCGGATCAGATCGCGCGGCCGGCCTCGTGGCCCTCGTAGACCGCCTCCAGCGCGGTGCGCGGTGACTGGCAGTCGCCGGCGCTGAGGCGCCGCCATGACGGCGCCGTGGCGTCGATGGCCCGGCGCAGCGCGTCGTCGGCCGTCCCGTGCAATGGCGCGATCACGCTGTCGGCGCGCACGGTCGGACCGGGCTCACCGGTTGACAGGTCGGTCGTCTCGGCCATGCCGTTGACGTGGTCGCGCAGGGCATGGCCGCCGATCACCCGGACCTGCTTGCGTTTCAGGCGTTCGCGGAGCGCGAAGACGCTGTACATGCTGATCGTCCACCCGGCCGCGCCGGTCGGCGCGATCAGGGTCACGGTCCGGCCGGCATCGGCCAGGAATTCCGCCACGGCCACGACCGACCAGGTGCCCAGCGCGTCGACCATAACCACGTGTTGTCCCAGCGCCTGCGGATCGGCGAGCGCGTCCTGCAGCGTCAGCGTGGTACCGCCGCCGGCCAGCGCCTGCGCGGCGGGCCGGCCGCCGGTGGCGAACACCACCGCGTCGGCGCCGTGGCCGCCGATCGTGTCCGCCGTCGCGTCCGTCCGCAGCCGGACCTCGACGCCATACCGGTCGAGGTTGCGGCGCTGCGAGGCCAGCAGCTTCGCGAACTCGGCCCGCAGCGGCATCTTTTCCAGCCAGGCCAGCTGGCCGCCGAGCCGGTCCGACCGCTCCCACAGGCTGACGCTGTGGCCCCGCGCCGCGGCGACCCAGGCCGCTTCCATGCCCGCCGGGCCGCCGCCGACGACCAGCACGCGTTTCGGCTCGTCGGCCTTGTCCGCGTCCGGCAGCGGCCAGACACGCTCCTTTCCGGCCCGCGGGTTGGTCAGGCAGGTGATGGCCAGGTTCAGCGCCAGGAACCCGGCGCAGCCCTGGTTGCAGCCGATGCAGGGCGTGGTGTCGGCCTCGCGGCCGTCGCGCGCCTTGTTGACGATCGCCGGATCGGCGATATGGGCGCGGGCCATGCCGACGAGGTCGGTGCCGCCGCTTGCCAGCATGTCCTCGGCCTGGGCGATGTCCTGGTACCGGCAGACGGTCATCACCGCCGGCCGCCGGGCGGCGCCGTCCAGCGCCGCGCCGATGCGGCGGGTCAGCGGCTGGAATTCGGCCAGGTCGAAGGCCATGTCGGCCATCTGCGTCGATACCGTGTAGCTGCCGTGATAGGCGGAATGGGACACGTTGACGAAATCCACCGGAACCGCGTCCACCAGCCGCCGCACGATGTCCGTCATGTCGTCCAGCGTCAGGCCGCCCGGCAGGAACTCGTCGGCGCTGACGCGGATGCCGAGCGTGCCGTCCGGCCCGATCGCCCGGCGTACCGCGGCCAGGGTCTCCAGCGCGAAGCGCAGGCGGTTTTCCGCCGTGCCGCCGTAATCGTCGCCGCGCCGGTTGCTGGCCGGCGACAGGAATTGCTGCAGCAGGTGGCCGTGCGCCATCTGCAGCTCGATCCCGTCGAGGCCCGCCTCCATCAGGTTCGTCGCGACGTCGGCGTGCGCGGCGACCACCATGGCGATCTCGCCGGCCGTCATCGGGTGCGGCGCCGGCGCCGTCGCCGACCAGGGAATGGCGGACGCGCTCCAGGACGGCGTGCGCGTGAAATTGCCGTCGATGTGACGTCCGAGATGGATGATCTGGCCGAACAGCCGGCCGCCCTCGTCCCGCACGGCGCGGGCGATGTCGCGGAATTTCGGGATCGCCTCCGGGGCGTAGCCGTTGACGCCCTGCTGGCGGCCCAGGCTCGACCGGTGGACCCGGATGCCCTCGAAGATGATCAGCCCGGCGCCGCCCGCCGCGCGCGCCTGGTGATAGGCCAGGTGCCGGCCGCTCGGCAGGTTGTCCTCGCCGAAGCTGGTGGTGTGGGCGGGCACGAAGATCCGGTTTCGCACCTCGGTTCGGCCGATCCGGATCGGCCGAAAGACATGCGGATAACGCGGGTGCGGATCGTCGGACATCTTGCCTCCCTTCAGTCCATCCTCAGGCCGCCGTTGACGGCAAGCACCGCGCCCGTGGTGAACGCGGCGTCGGGCTGCAGCAGATAGGCGACCGCGGCGGCCACTTCCTCGGGCGCGGCCATGCGCTTCAGCGGCGTCGCCGCCGACATGGCGGCCTTCCGCTCTGGCGGATGGGCCGCCAGCATCGGGGTCTCGACAGCACCCGGCGCGACGCAGTTGACGGTGATCGCGCGCGGCGCCAGCTCCTGGGCCATCGACTTGGTGAGCGCCTCGATGCCGCCCTTGGAGGCGGCGTAGGCCGTGCCGGTGATGACGCCGCCGGTGCGCCCGGCCAGCGAGCCGAGCGTCACGATTCGGCCGCCGTCGACCAGCCAGTCCCGCGCCGCGCGGCAGCACAGGAACGGGCCGGTCAGGTTGACGGCCAGGATATCGGCCCAGCGGCGCGGATCGAGGTCCGCCAGCTTGCCGTTGTCGACGACACCGGCGGCCAGCACCAGGCCGTAGAGCCGTGGCGCGAGTTCCCGCGCCCTGGCGAACGCCGCCGCGACGGCCGCCGCGTCGGTGATGTCGACCGCCAGCGCGGTCGCGCCCGTCTCCCGCGCCAAGTCCCGCAGGTCAGGTTCGTTGCGGTCCATCAGGATCAGCGGCGCATGGCCCGCGGCCGCGGCCCGGCGCGTGATGGCGGCGCCGATGCCGCCGCCGGCGCCGACGACGCAGAGCGAACGTGCCGCCGCCGCGTTCCGCGGGGCCGTCATTCCGCGGCCTCGGGCGACGGCTCGACGCGGCCGACGCTGCTGACGACGAAGGCCTGGCTCTTGCCGCCGCCGGCGGCGACCCGGTCGAGGTCGATCCAGTACTGGAAGCGGTCGGGCCGGTAGCTGGCCTCGATATACTGAACCTTGTGGCCGTTCTCGTCGATCATCACGCGCTTGGCGGTCAGCAGCGGCGAACCGATATCGATCCCCAGCGCCCCGGCCAGGCCGGGATCGGCCAGGCCGGCGGAAATGCTCTGGCGCGCCCGGGCGAGCCGCAGGCCCTGCGACTCGAGCATCTCGACCAGCGAGCCGTTGGTCAGCTCTTCCGCCGTGAAGTTCCGGGCCGTGGCCGCCGGGACATGCGAGACGATGTGGGAAAAGGTCTCGCCCGACGACGAGCGGACGCGCACGGTCCGCAGCACGGGCGTGCCGTTGTCCAGGCCCAGCGCGTCGGCGACATGCGGCGGCGCCGGGATCGTCTGATGCTCCAGCAGCGTCGCCGTCGTCGCCCGGCCGATCTCGAACAGCCCGTCGATGATCGCCGACGCGTTCATCCGCATGACCGGCTCGGCCCGGTTCGGCAGGACCCAGGTGCCGCGCCCCGGCTTGCGCCCGACCAGGCCGATCTCGGCCAGCCGGTTGACCGCCTGGCGCACCGTGATGCGCGAGACGGAGAACGCCTCGGCCAGCTTGGCCTCGCTCGGGATCACCTTGCCCTCCGGCCAGGCGCCGGACTGGATCTTGTCGCGCAGGACCAGGAACACCTGATGGTGAAACGGGCTCTGGCGTTGCGAGCCGGCGAGCTTCAACGGCGTCAGCCCGTCAGCGGAGAGTCGATCGGTCATCTAAGGCGCGATACCCTTCGGTTGATGGCCCGTGCCGCCGCCACCGACACCGGCGGCGGCCGCGCGGCCTGGACAGAACTTATCGCATTGCACCCATTGTTATAACATTATAACGTTAGTGCCATCGAGTAAGGCGTTGGGGCCAGGGGTGGCGAGCGATATGCACGAGCGGACGGCGGCTGTTTCCGACGACGGCGCGGTGTCCGCGCCGGCCATCGGCACCCTGCCGGCGAGCGAGCCAGCGGCGCGCGCCTGGCGCCGGGACACGCTCGCGTCCGCGGCGCTGTTCTTCGACCTCGAGGAGGCGGCCTTGGCCGAGATCGGCCAGTGCCTGCGGTTCGCGCAGGCCAACGGCCTGACCGTCGACACCGTCGAGCAGGAGGATTTCCGGGTGCCGAGCTTCGCCGCCGCCGTCCGCGGCATCCAGGCGCAGCTCGACCGGGGCGCCGGCATCGCCGTGCTGCGCGGCCTCGATCCGTCGACCTTCTCCGAAGCCGAGGCCGAGATCATCGCCTGGGGCCTCTGCAATTATCTCGGACGTCCCCTGCGCCAGGGCATCGCCACCGACCGCCGGCTGTTCACGGTATCGGACAAGGGCGCGGCGAATACCGACCCGACCCGGATCGGCGCCAGCGCCCGGCGCTCGCCCAAGCATTCCGACAACGGCTGCCTGGAACCGCGGCCGCCCTGCTATATCGGCCTGCTGTGCTACCGCGCCGCCAGCGACGGCGGCGACAGCACCGTGATCTCGGCGCGGACCGTTTTCGACACGATCCGACGGGAACGCCCGGACCTGCTGCCGGTCTATTTCGACCGCTACCATTTCCGCTCGCCGCAACTGCATGTCTGGCCGGCCGGCGGGCCGACGATCCGCAAGCCGATCATGGAGTTCAGCCATGGCGAGCTGCGGATTCACTACGCGCGGGTGATGATCGAGCCCGGCATGGCGCTGGCGGGCACGCCGCTCAGTGCCTGGCAGCGCGAGGCGCTGGATTTCCTCGACGAGGTCATCGAGCGGCCCGACCTGTGTTTCCGGCACCCGCTGAAGCCCGGCGAGATCCTGCTGGTGAACAACCTGGTGACGTTGCATGGCCGCGAGGCCTTCGCGCCCGGCACGGCCGGCGGCCGGATTCTGAAGCGGATCTGGATGTGGCGGCGCCATGTCGGCGCGGGCGTCGATCCCGTCGCCCTTGATCTGGAGGAATTGGCGTGAGCGGACGATTCGAGGCGCGGGTCGAACCGCTGGACGGCGACCCGCGGGTCGAGGTCTTCGACGTCAGGCGGCTCTACAATCTGGGCTCGGCCACGCGCGACCCCGATACCGCGGTCGCGCACCAGGAAGAGGTCGCCAAGTCCGGCATCCATATCGCCTTCGACGTGCCGTCGCCCCGGATCTATCCGATCGGCGTTCCGGCCCTGGTGCAGGACGACGAGGTCCTCGTGCAGACCGACCGGACCTCGGGCGAGGTGGAGATCGTCGTCCACGTCGCCGACCAGGTCTATGTCGGCGTCGGCAGCGATCACACCGACCGGGCGCTGGAAACCGTCTCGATCCCCGGCAGCAAGCAGGCCTGTCCCAACCATCTCGGTCCGGTCCTCTGGCCCTATGAGGAGATACGCGAAAACTGGGACGATTGCGTGCTGCGGAGCTGGGTCGACGGCCGGCTCTATCAGGATGTCGGCGTCGCCGCCTTTCTGCGCCCCGAGGACATGCTGCGCATCCTGCGGGACCGCGTCGGCGATGTGCCGGACCGCGATTTCACCGTCTTCGGCGGCACCATCGTCAGTGTCGACAAGGCGCTCGGCTTCGGGACAACCTGGCGCTACGAGATCGCCGATCCGACCAACGGACGGTCGATCGCCGGCGAATACCGGGTCACCGATATTCTTGCCGAGGTGCATGACGCGTTCCGGGTGCCGTTCTTCAACCCGAAGCCTGCGGGGGCCTAGGGGCGGCCGAACAAAGGCGTAGCTCTTGCAACGACAACAAAGGGAGTGCTGTGAAATGACATTCTGGAGCCTGCGAAAACATGTCCTGGCGGGAACCGCCGCCGCCGCCATGCTGATGGCCGCGGGCGGCGTTTCGGCCAACACGATGATCGTGGCATCGCCGCAGGTGCCCGAGGGGTTCGACGGCGACGCCCTGAAGGCGCATACCCAGAACGTGGTCGTGCAGGTCTACGAGAACCTGGTCGTCTACGGCAAGAAGCAGGTCGACGGCCGCCTGGTGAACGACCCGACGAAGGTCGAGCCGCATCTGGCCGAGAGCTGGACGGTGTCGGAAGACGGCAAGACCTGGGTGTTCAAGCTTCGCCAGGGCATCAAGAGCGCCTACGGCAACGAGCTGACGGCGGACGACGTCGAATGGAGCTGGAACAAGTCCTTCGCCCAGAAGCGCACCGGCAACTTCATCGCCCGCGTCTCCAACGTCGTCGCCGTCAAGGCGCTGTCGACATACGAGGTGGAGTTCACGCTGTCCGCGCCCAGCTCGATCTTCCTGAAGGCGCTGACGCTCTACGTGCCGGGCATCTACGACACCACCGAGGTGAAGAAGCACGCGACCGGTGACGATCCCTGGGCGCTGAAATGGATGCAGCGCAACACGGCCGGCTTCGGTCCCTATCATCTGCAAAGCCTGCGCGCCGACGACCAGGCGGTGTTCGTCGCCAATCCGAACTATTTCGGCGACCAGCCCTATTTCACCCGGGTGATCTACAAGGAGATCCCGTCGGAGGCGAGCCGGGTCACGCTGCTGAAGACCGGCCAGGTGCAGATGATCGACCGCCCGTCGATCCAGAAGGTGGTGGACCTGCAGAAAGACCCGAACGTGCGGGTCGACCGGGCCTCGGGCCGCTCGATCGCGTCGGCCCGGATGAACCCGAAATGCGAGCCGTTCGACGACCCCAGGGTGCGGCGGGCCTTCAACTACGGCGTCGACAAGGACGCGCTCAACGCCGCCGTCTTCGCCGGTTCGGCCGACATCGCCAAGTCCGTCGTGCCGCCCATCGTCGACGGCTACAACCCGAACCACTTCACGTACGACTACGATCCCGAGAAGGCCAAGGCGCTGCTGGCCGAGGCCGGCTTCCCGAACGGCATCGCCGAGGAGATCCCGCTGCTCTACGCCGACGCCTTCTGGCACCAGGAGCCGGTGGCGATCCAGATCGCCGACCAGCTCAAGCGCATCGGCGTCAACGTCAAGCCGACCCGGGTCACGACCTCGGAAATGCGCGCCAAGGGATCGCCCAAGGAGATGAGCATGTGCTTCTTCACCTGGGAGGACGGCCCGATCGTGCTGGACCCGGTCTACACCATGTACCTGATCTCGCACTCGAAGGGCGTGTCGAACCGCGCCGCCTACAGCAACCCGCGGGTCGACGAGCTGATCGACAAGTCCCGCGAGGAGCTGGACGCGGTCAAGCGCCTGGCCATGATGGACGAGGCGCAGAAGCTCTGGGTCGAGGACGCGCCCTGGATCCTGACGACCTATCCGGCGACCTTCGAGGCCATGGCGCCGAACGTATCGGGCTGGGTGCATTACCCGGACGAGCACGAGCGCTGGAAGGAGCTCAAGGGCAACTGATCGGGGTATGATGGCGGCCGGCGGTGGCGTTGCATGGCCGCCGCCGGCCGGTCCTTTATTGCCCTGATATTGCTCCGATATTGCGCTGAGGTCTGGATGTGAGCTTCGGGACGTTCTTCCTTCGCCGCATGCTGATGGTGATCCCGCTGCTGGTCGGGATCGTCTTCGTGACCTTCATGCTGATCCGGGTCGGCGGCCTGGACCCGGTCGGGCGCCTGGCCGGACCGACGGCGACGGCGGAAGAGTTCGAGATGATCCGGGCCGAGCTCGGGCTGGACCAGCCGGTCTGGGTGCAGTTCGCCATCTATGCCGGCAAGGTCGCGCAGGGCGATCTGGGCGAATCCTGGCTGTCCAACCGCCCGGTGCTGGACGATATCCTGGAACGCACCGTGATCTCCCTGGAGCTGCTGCTCTGGGGCGTCGGCATCGGCGCGCTGATCGGCATCCCGGTCGGCGTCCGCGCGGCCTTTCGGCCGGACGGCCGGTTCGACCAGATCAGCCGCATCCTGTCGCTGTTCGGCTTCTCGATCCCGACCTACTGGCTCGGGCTGGTGATGCTGTTCGTGTTCTTCTACCTGCTCGGCTGGGCGCCGCCCGGCATCGGCCGGATCAGCCTGATGGTCAGCCCGCCGGACTTCATCACCGGGTCCTATCTCATCGATGCCCTGCTGACCGCGAACTGGCCGGCCTTCGGCTCCGCCTTCTCGCACATGGTGCTGCCGGTGATCTGCCTGGCGATCGTCTCGGCCGCGCCGATCATCAAGCACACGCGGGCCATCGCGCTCGAGGTGCTGTCGTCGGACGCGGTCCGCTATGCCCGCGCCTCCGGCCTGCCGGCCCGGATCGTCCGCAAGCTGGTGCTGCGCAACAGCGCCACCCCGGTGCTGACCTTCGTCGGTACCGAGGTCACCGGCCTCGTCGGTACCATGTCGCTGATCGAATACGTGTTCGCCTGGGGTGGCCTCGGCCAGTACGGGCTGAACGCGATCGTCAGGGGTGATTTCACCGCGGTGCAGGGCTACGTGCTCTCGCTGGCGCTGTTCTCGGTGATCGTGTTCCTGATCATCGACTTCGTCGTCTTCCTGATCGAGCCCAGGGCGGAGCTGCAGTAGTGACGGGCGGGGTCGCCACCGCGGGGAACGGGACCCGGCCGGCGGGCGCGCGCACGGCCATCGTCAACCGCGCCATCGGCCTGGCGCGGCTCAGCCCGACGGCGACGGCGGGGCTGCTGATCATCCTGTTCTTCGGCTTTCTGGCGCTGTTCGCCGACGCGCTGATGCCGCACGACCCGGAGCTCGCCTTTGCCCAGCGGGTGCTGCAACCGCCGTCGGCCGATCACTGGCTGGGCACCGACGGCAACGGCATGGACGTGCTGTCCCGCGTCATCTACGGCTCGCGCTTCGGCTTCGGCATCGCCATTCCGGCGGTCCTGATCTCGCTGCTGATCGGCATCCCGGTCGGCCTGTTCGCCGGCTATCGCGGCGGCATGCTGGACGAGGTGCTGATGCGCTTCTTCGACGGCCTGCGGGTCTTCCCGTCGATCATCCTGGCCCTGGCGGTGGTCGCGGCGACCGGGCCGTCGCTGCTGAACGTCGTCCTGGTGCTGGGGTTCCTGGATTCGCCGGTCTTCGCCCGCGTCGTCCGTTCCGAGGTCCTGGCCCTGCGCTCGTCGGTCTTCGTCGAGGCGGCGGTGGCGGCGGGCAATCCGACCTGGCGCATCATGTTCGTGCACCTGCTACCGAACGCCATCCAGGGCGCCATGGCGCAGTCGGCGGTCCGCGCCGCCTGGGCGGTCCGGATCAGCGCGACGCTGGCGTTCCTCGGCGTCGGTATCCAGGCGCCGACGCCCGAATGGGGCGCGATGATCCGGCAGGGGGCAGAGTTCATGATCACCGGCCAATGGTGGGTGGCGCTGTTCCCGGGCATCGCCCTGATCTTCCTGGTCTTCGGCCTGAACATGTTCGGCGACGGCCTGCAGGAGCTGCTGAACCCGCGGCGCAAGGCGGCGAAATGACGATTCTGTCGGTCAGGGATCTGAGGACCCATTTCATCTCCCGCGACATCGACAACCGCGTGCGCGTGGCCGCGGCCCTCAATGACGTCTCGTTCTCGGTGTCGGCCGGCGAGGTCCTGGGCCTGGTTGGCGAAACCGGGGCCGGGAAGTCGCTGACGGCGCAGTCGATCTGCGGCCTGCTGCGCCCGCCGGCCCGGGTCGTCGGCGGCGAGGTGGTCTTCGACGGCGCCAGCCTGCTCGACATGGCCCCCGATGACCTGAACCGGCTGCGCGGCGACGCGATCGCCATGGTGGTCCAGAACCCGCGAACCTCGCTCGACCCGCTGACGCGGATCGGCGAGCAACTGGTCCGGGTGCATCAGGCGCACCGGCGGGTCGCGCGGCCGGCGGCGCGGGAACGGGCGCTGGAAATGATGGCGGCGGTCGGCATTCCCGATCCGACCAGCCGTATCGACGCCTGGCCGCACGAGCTGTCCGGCGGCATGGCCCAGCGCGTGCTGATCGCCATGGCGCTGATGAACTCGCCCAAGCTGCTGATCGCGGACGAGCCGACGACCGGGCTGGACGTCACCGTGCAGGCCCAGATCCTCGACCTGCTGCGGGACCTGGTCGCGCGCTTCAACATGGCGGCGATCGTCATCACGCACGATCTCGGCATCGTCGCGCATTACTGCGAACGCGTCGCCGTGATGTTCGCCGGCGGCATCGTCGAGACCGGTCCGGTCGGCGCCATCTTCGACAATCCGTCGCATCCCTACACGCGCAACCTGATCGCGGCGACGCCGGAGCGCCTGGCGATCGGACAGGCATCGATGCTGGGCGGGCCGCCGCCCGATCTCTACAACCTGCCCGGCGGCTGTCACCACCGCGACCGCTGCCGCTACGCCCGCGACGTCTGCGGCGAGCCGCCGCCCGATGTCGAGCTGGCCGAGAACCATCGGGTCCGCTGTCATTTCGCCGGCGACCTGCCCGAGCCGGCGGCCGCGGCAACGGCCAAGGGCGCGGCGGCATGAGCGGCGGCGCCGAACCGACCGTCGAGGTGTCCGGACTGACCAAGCGGTTTCCGGTCGGCCGGACCGGCCAGGTCGTGAACGCGGTCAATGGCGTCAGCCTGTCGATCCGCCCGGGCGAAACGCTCGGCATGGTCGGCGAGAGCGGATCGGGCAAGTCGACGATCGGCCGCGCCATGCTGCGCCTGACCGAGCCGAGCGCCGGCAGGATCGTGTTCGGCGGCCGGGACATCACGCACCTGCCGGCGAAGTCGACCCGGCGGCTGCGGCGCGACATGCAGATCGTCTTCCAGGACCCCTGGAGCGCGCTGAACCCGCGCATGAAGATCGGCAGCCTGATCGGCGAGCCGCTGCTGCTGCACGAGGACATGGCGGCCAGCGAGCGCCGCGACCGGACCGAGGCGCTGGCCCGCCGGGTGCATCTGAGCCCGGAATTCCTCGCCCGCCACCCCAGCGACCTGTCCGGCGGCCAGTTGCAGCGGGTCTGCATCGCCCGCGCGATCGCCACCAATCCGCGCCTGATCGTGCTCGACGAGCCGACCAGCTCGCTCGACCTGTCGGTGCGCGCCGGGATTCTGGAGCTGCTGGCCGAGATCCGTACCCAGACCAAGGCCGCCATGCTGTTCATCTCCCACGATCTCGGCACCATCCGGCTGATCAGCGACCGGATCGTCGTGCTCTATCTCGGCCGCATCGTCGAGGAAGCGCCGACCGCCGACCTGTTCGAACGGCCGGCCCATCCCTATACGCAATCCCTGCTGTCCGCCCATCTGCCGGCCGACCCCAAGGTCAGGATCGCCCGGCATGTCCTGGAGGGCGAGGTGCCGTCGCCGATCGACATGCCGTCGGGCTGCGCCTTCCATACCCGCTGTCCGGTCGCGCAGCCCGACTGCCGCTCGGTCGAGCCGGGACAGGTGGCGATCGGCGGCAGCGGCCACATGGCGTCCTGCCTGCGGATCGCCGACGGGGGCAACATCATCGGGTCAAGGGGGGCCGCATGACCGATCCGACCGACGACACGCCATCGTTCCCGACATTGTTCAGCCCGATCGGGCTGGGCCCGAAGACGGCGCGGAACCGTATCTGGATGACCGCGCACGCCACCCTGCTGGTGAAGGACCACCTGTTCACGGACGCGCATATCGCCTACTACACGGCCCGCGCCAGGGGCGGCGCGGCGGTGATCACCATGGAGGCGATGGCGGCGCATCCGACGACCCAGCCCTACAAGGGCAAGGCCTTCGCCTTCGATCCGCGCATGGCCGCGCAGTACCGCAAGCTGGCCGACGCGGTGCATGAGTTCGACACGCTGCTGCTGTCGCAGCCCTGGCACCGGGGCCGCCAGACCAACAGCGTGACGAACGGCCTGCCGGTCTGGGCGCCGTCGTCGATTCCCTGCGGCGTCTATCGCGAGATGCCGCACGTGATGACGGCGCGGGACATCGACGAGATCATCGAGGGCTACCGGCTGTCGGCGCGCTATTCCCGCGAAGGCGGGCTGGACGGCGTCGAGGTGCATGGCATGTCGCACGGCTACCTGCTGAACCAGTTCCTGTCGCCGGCGACCAACCACCGCAACGACGGCTTCGGCGGCTCGATCGAGAACCGCATGCGCATCGTCATGGAGATCCTGCAGGCCACCCGCGAGGAAATCGGTCCGGACATGATCATGGGCATGCGGATCAATTCCGACGACGGGCACGAGGGCGGGCTGCGGCCCGACGAATGGGCCGATCTGGCGCGCCGGTTCCAGGACACGGGCCTGATCGACTACCTGTCCATGAGCCACGGCACCTATATCGACCGCATGCTGATCTATCCGACCGCGCCGTCGGCGCACGGCTACCAGTTGGCCGCGACGGCCCGGGTCAAGCAGGCCGTGACCGTGCCGGTCGTCGGTGTCGGTCGCATCGTCCTTCCGGACGAGGCGGAGCGGTTCCTGGCCGAGGGCAAATGCGACTTCGTCGGCATGGCTCGCGGGCTGGTCGCCGATCCGAACTGGGGCCTGAAGGCCGCGCGGGGCGAGGCGACGCGCATCCGGCCCTGCGTCGGCGCGAACTGGTGCATGTCGACGATCTTCGCCCAGGCGGCGATCGGCTGCATCCACAACCCCTCGGCCGGTGCCGAGCTCGACCTCGACGAGGACGCGCTGGCGCCCGCGGCCGCCGCCAAGCGCGTGGCCGTCGTCGGCGGCGGGCCGGCGGGACTGCGGGCCGCCTGGACGCTGGCGCGGCGCGGCCACCAGGTGACGCTGTTCGAGCGCCGGGTCGAGCTCGGCGGCCAGGTCCGCTGGTGGGCGAAGGCCGAAAGCCGGCAGGAACTGGTCGACATCGTCGACTGGCTGGCGGCCCGGATCGCGGAAGAGGCGGTCGATATCCGCCTCGGCCACGAGATCACGATGGCGGACCTGCAACAGGGCGGCTTCGACGACGTCGTCTTCGCCACCGGATCGACCGGATTGACCCATGGCTGGACCATGCTGCGACCGGAGAAGTGGGACGGGCCGCCGCTGCCGGGCGCCGACCTGCCGCATGTGCTGAGCTATATGGACCTGCTGGGGTCCGGCCGCCCGGTCGGCGACCGCGTCGTCCTGTTCGACACCATGGGCGGCCGCCAGGCGGCGGTGACGGCCGAATACCTGGCCCAGAACGGCGCCGAGGTCACCTTCGTCACGCAACTGGGGCAGCCCTCGCCGGACCTCGCCGGCAGCCGCGATTGGGGCAAGGTGCACGGCATGCTGCGCAAGGCGGGCGTCCGCTTCCTCGTCGACCGCGAGCTGACGGCGATTTCGGCGTCGTCCGTCACGGTCCGCGACCTCTATACCGGCGAAAGCGAGGAACTGGCGGGCATCGACCAGGTGGTACTGGTGATCGGCGCCGCCGCCAACGACGCGCTCTATCACGGTCTGGCGGCGCGCGACGGCGGCCCGGCATGCCACCTGATCGGCGACGCCATGGCGCCCCGGCGGGTTAACGACGCCATCCGCGAAGGCGAGCTGGCCGCCCGCCGGATATGAGCCCGGCGGCGCGCCGACATCCATGAAGGCACAATCAGGAAAGAGACGGACATGACACCAGAAGGCAAGGCCGAACTCGACAAGATCCGCGCGGTTCGCGGCTATACGCTGCCCGTTCACGACTACCTGGCGGAGCTCGATCCGGAAATGCTGCGCCGCTATGGCGATCTGGCCTCCTATGCGCTGTTCGGCGACGCCGACGAGCGGCCCATGGACCTGAAGACCCGGTTCCTGGTGCTGGTCGGCGTGACCACCGCCGTCAAGGGCGACCGCGAGGGCGTCGAATGGGCGGCGGCGCGGGCGATCCAGAACGGCGCGACCTGGCACGAGGTCTACGAGGCCGCGTTCATGGCCGCGCTGCCGGCCGGCATCCCGGCCTTCGAGGCGTCCTGCCGCGCCTTCAACGAGATGAAGAAGGGCGAGGGCTGGGTGGACGTGGAGGTGCCCGAGGCATGACCGGCCGCGACGCGGGGGGCCATGACATGGACCTGGCGCTCAGCCGGCCGCGTCAGGCCCGGCTCGACATGATCGAGGGCCTGAAGAACTTCGTCGCCGCCGAGGTCGTGCCGGCGTTGCGCCGGGACTTCGACGCCTGGACCGAAAGCCGCAAGCCGTCGGCGGCGCAGTTGCGGGACCGGACGTTCATGGCCGGGCACCTGGAGCGGACGCCGTTGTACCAGTCGTCGCGTGGCCTGCAGCGCCTGAGCCAGGAAGCCATGTGGCGCGAGGTGGTCGACGGCCTGTCCGAACGCCGCCCGGAGATCGAGGCCGCGCTGGACGCGCCCTGCGACGCGCCGGGATCGCTGGTCCTGGACCCGGCGCTGCAAATGCCGCGCTATTTCGACGCCAACGAGTTTCATCTGCAGCCCGGGAACTATCATCGCGACGGGCTGGCGGGCCCGGTCTACGAGCTCGGCGTCGCCACCTACACCATGCACCGCTATGGCCGGGCCGGCGACGAGATGGGTCGGGCGCTGCTCTCGGTGCTGCCCGAGCGCGACTACGGCCGTGTGCTCTATCTCGGCTGCGGTCCCGCCTACAAGTCATACCCCATCGTCGATGCCTTCCCGCGGGCCGAGCATGTCGGCATCGACCTGGCGGCGCCGATGCTGAAATACGCCCGGCACCGCGCTGCGGCGCACGGCCGCCCGATCCACTTCCGGCAGATGAACGCCGAAGCGTTGGACTTCGACGACGGCGCCTTCGATCTGGTCTATTGCATCCTGCTGCTGCACGAGGTGCCGACCCGGGCGGTCTTGAACATCGTCGCCGAGGCGGCGCGGGTTCTGGCGCCGGGCGGCGTGTTCTGCAACCTGGAGCTGCCGGACTATGACAGCCTCGATCCGTTGAGCGCCTATCTGATGGATTGGGACACGCGGCATAACGGCGAACCGTACTGGCGCGCCTATCACGAGATGGACCTGGTCGGCGCCTGCCGGGATGCCGGCCTGGCGGCCGACATGGTCGAGGCCCATTCGGAATGGGGCGGGGCCAAGGGCAACTATATGGGCCGGTTCGCCTACCACGTCACCACGGGCCGGAAGCCGGCGGCCTGAACGATGGCGCGGCGGACGGACTATCTGGCCGACGTCTCGAAGACCGACCTGATGCGGGTGGTCGTGGCGCTGGCGACCGAGGTCTTCGAGCTGCGCGACCGTCAACGGGCGCTGGAGGCGGTCCTGCGGGCGGACGGCGCCGACCTGTCGGCCCTCGACGCCGCGGTCGAGCCGGCCGCCTTCGACCCGGACCGCCGGGCCGAACGGGACGGCTTCGTCGCCCGCGTGTTCGCGGCCCTGCGGCAGCCGGTGGATAGACACGCGGACGGGGCGGGCTGAGCCGATCGCCGCGACCCCGAACCCGCCCCTGGGTTCAGAGCTGCACGCCCCGGGTCAGCGCGCCGTCCACCACCAGGTTGGTGCCCATGACGAAGCTGGCGGCGGGGCTGGCCAGGAAGACGACGGCGCGGGCGATTTCCTCCGGCGTCGCCATCCGGCCGGTCGGGTTCAGCGCCAGGGCTTCCTTGAAGAAGTCCGGGTTGCCCTTTTCGATCTGCTGCCAGACACCACCGTCGAAATAGGTGTTGCCGGGCGACACGCTGTTGGCGCGAATGCCCTTGCCGGCCAGTTGGAAGGCCAGGCCCTGGGTATAGTGGATCAGCGCCGCCTTGAAGGCGCCGTAGGGTCCGGCCGTGAAGTCGATCTCCCGGCCCGAGACGCTGGAGACCGTCACCACCGCGGCCGCCGCGCTGCGTTCCAGGAACGGCGTCGCGGCTTCGACCATGCGCACGCTGTGCATCAGGTCGACCTCGAAGCTCTTGCGCCAGCTCTCCTCGTCGGTGCCGATGGCCAGCGCGCTGACATTGGCGATGACGATGTCGATGCCGCCGAGCTGTTCCGCCGCGCCGGCGACCCAGGCTTCCAGGGCCGCCGCGTCGGCCACGTCGCAGGCCTGCCCGAACGCCGGCACGCCCTTCGCCGACAGCGCCGCCACCGCCGCGCCGACCTCGTCCGCGTCGCGGGCGCAGATCGAGACGCCGGCGCCGTCGTCGGCCAGTGTCTCGGCGATCGCGCGTCCGATGCCCTTGGTGCCGCCGCTCACCACGGCGCGTAATCCCTTCAGTCCGAGGTCCATGTTCCTTTCTCCTCCGCGATAGGTGCTACCGGCCAAAAACGATTCTTGAACGATCTCTCGGACAAGGATCACCGCCAAGGCGCAAAGACACCAAGAAACCGGCAATGCGACCACCGTGCCGGCCGCGTGATCTTGGTGCCTTGGCGTCTTGGCGGTGACATCCGCTGCCTTGTTGGTGCCATTTCGGGCCGGGCCCTCAGATCAGCAGGCTCTGGCGCACGGTGTTCCGGTCGGCGAGCTGCGCGGCGTCGATATGGGCGTCGATGCGCCCCTTCTCGACGACATAGCAGCGTTCGCTCAAGGTCATGATCGTGTCCAGGTTCTGTTCGACGAACAGGATGGTGCAGCCCAGCTCGTCCCGGATCGATTTCAACGCCGCGCAGATCATCTGCGCGATCGACGGCTGAATGCCCTCCGACGGCTCGTCCAGCAGCAGCAGCGACGGATTGCCGATCAGTGCCCGGCCGATGGCGAGCTGCTGCTGTTCGCCGCCGCTCATGGTGCCGGCCGCCTGGCCCCGGCGCTCCTGCAGGCGCGGGAAATAGTCGTAGACCATGTCGGCGAGCTTGCGGCCCTTCGGTCCGCCGATCAGCTCGCCGACCTGGAGGTTCTCCGCCACCGTGAGGCGCGGAAAGACCTCGCGGCCCTGCGGAATGTAGCCGATCCCCAGCCGTGCCCGCGCGTCCGGCGTCAGCCGGGTGATATCCCGGTCGAGATAGCGGATCCGGCCGGCCGTGACCCGAAGCTGGCCCATCAGGCAGCGCAGGATCGTCGTCTTGCCGACGCCGTTGCGGCCGATCAGGCTGACGATCTCGCCGCGTCCGACCCGCAGCTCCACACCCTGCAGGATCGGCGTCGGTCCGTAGCCGGCATGCAGTCCGGTCACCGACAGCACGGGCTCAGTCGACATCGGTCTTCCCGAGATAGATCTCGGCGACGCGCGGGTCGGCGATGATCCTGTCGATGGAATCCTGGGCGAAGACGCGCCCCAGATGCAGCACCGTGACGCGCTGGGCGATCTGCCGGATGAAGGCCATGTCGTGCTCGACCACCAGGATGGTCATGCCCGACGCGTTCAGCCGCTGGATCAGTTCGCCGGTGCGGAAGGTTTCGTCCGTCGACATGCCCGCGGTCGGCTCGTCCAGCAGCAGGAGGCGCGGCTGCAGGGCCAGCGCCATGCCGATCTCCAGCCACTGCTGCTGGCCGTGCGACAGCTCGCCGGCCGGCTTGCCGGCCTGTTCCTCCAGCTCCAGCAGGGCCAGCAGCCGGCGCATCTCGGCCTCGATCCCGGTCCGTGGCAGCCGGCGCTGCAGCGCGATCACCAGGTTCTGCGATACCGGCAGGTCGCGAAACACGCTCGGGACCTGCATCTTGATGCTCATGCCGTGCAGCACGCGCTCGAACGGCTTCTGCCGGGTCACGTCGACGCCCTGGAACATGACCCGCCCGGCGGACGGGTCGTAGGTGCCCAGCAGCAGCTTGAACAAGGTGCTCTTGCCGGCGCCGTTGGGGCCGATCAGGCAGTGGATCTCGCCGTCCTCGATCGCCAGGTCGACATCCGCGACGGCGGCGAGGCCGCCGAACCGCTTGTGCAGGCCGCGCGCCTCCAGGATCGCGGTCATGGCGCCGGTCCCGCGGTGGCCCGGGCATGCAGCCGCCTGATCAGCCGGCCGATCTCGACCATCAGCCCCGTGGGCATGAACAGCACGGTCGCCAGCAGCACGGCCCCCATCAGGATCAAGGCGTATTGCTGGCTGTAGATGGTGATGGTCTGGAACGCCAGCAGCAACGTGAAGGTGCCGACCAGCGTCGCCGTCAGGTCGCTGCGGCCGCTGAACGCGACCCAGATGATCGGCATGGCGGCCGCCGGCAGGCCCATGCTGGCGGGTGTGATGAACTGGCCCCAGGCGGTATAGAGGACGCCGCTGAGGCCGGCCAGCGCGCTGCCGATGACGAAGGCCGCGAGCTGGAACTTACGGACGTCGTAGCCCAGCAGCTCGGCCCGCAGCGGGTCCTCGCGGATCGCCACCAGGACGTTGCCGAAGCGGCCGTTCACCAGCAGGCGCAGGCCGAGATAGACGGCCAGCAGCAGCAGCAGCACGAAATAGTAGAGCGCCGTGTCCTCGAGATAGATCGGGCCGCCGAACCAGGGCAGCTCCAGCGGCGACATGCCGCCCATGCCGTTGAAGCCGTTCAGCCGGGCCTTGCCGATGGCCCATTCCGGCCCGGCCGTCTGGTGCAGGAAGGCGGCCAGCGCCAGGGTCGTCGCGAAGGTGACGATGCCGAAGAAGACGCCGCCGACGCGGCCGTAGATCATGAAATAGCCGAGCACGGCGGCCGAGACCGCGGCCAGCGACACGGCGCAGAGCAGCGCGACGAAGGTCAGGCCGCCGCTGGCGCCGATATTGATCGCGATGACGCCATAGCCATAGCCGGCGATGCCGAAGAACGCCGTCTGTCCGAACGACAGGATGCCGGTATAGCCCCACATCAGCGACAGGCCGAGGGCCATGAAGATCCAGATCAGGAAATAGGCCGAGTTGCCGACGTCGTAGGGATCGGCCCAGGCCGGATAGATCAGCGCCCCGGCCAGCACCACGGCGAAGCTGATCCAGAACGCCCGGCCGTTGCCCAGCGTCTGCGGTCCGTTCAGCGCCTGCAGCCGGTCGCGCATCAGCGGTTCCGGCGCAGCAGCCAGCCCGACACGCCCTCGGGCAGCACCCGGATCACCAGGATCACCGCGATCAGCATGCCGATCTGGCCGATGATCTGGCCCTGCCAGGCGTTCAGCGCCGTGCGGATCGCGCCCAGCACCATGGCCGCCGGCACCGTGCCGATCAGCACGTTGGCGCCGCCGACGACGACGGTGACGAAGGCCTCGACGATGAAGGTGATGCCCATGGTCGGGATCAGCGTCATGGTCGGCGCGTAGAGCGCCCCGCACAGGCCGGCAAGCGCCGCGCCGACACCGAAACTGGTGGCATAGATCCAGGGCGTGCGGACGCCCAGCGCGCGCGCCATCTGCGGGTTCTGCATCGTCGCCCGCGCGAGCACGCCGTAGCGCGTCCGCATGAACAGCAGGTAGAGCGCCAGCATCACCAGCACGGCCGCCGCGAACAGCACCAGCCGGTAGCTGGAGAAGGTGTATTCGCCGACCTGGAAGCTGCCTTCCGGCGTGCCGATCCCGGCCCAGCTCGAGCCCAGCGTGACCAGCATGCCCTGGGTCACGATCAGGCTGATGCCCCAGGTCGCCAGGATCGAGTCGAGCGGCCGGTTATACAGCCGGTGGATGACGGTGCGTTCCAGGATCACGCCGATGATGCCGGCGGTCAGCGCGCCCAGGGCCTGCGCCACCGGCAGGGGCAGCCCCTGCTGCACGCCGGCGACGGTCACGTAGATGCCGCAGGTGATGAACTCGCCATGCGCCAGGTTGATGATGCCCATCATGCCGAAGATGATCGCCAGCCCGGCGGCGGCCAGCACCAGAAAGGCGAACACGTCGGCGAACTGGAACAGTATCGAGAAGATCTCGGCGAACATCGATTCTCCGGCGGCGACCGGCGGACCGGCGGCGCGCGTGGCCCGCGCGCCTCCGTCCGCTCACAGGATAGCGCCCTTGCCTACTTCTTCGGCAGGTTATTGGGGTCGTACTGTTCCTTCGGATCGTGCTGCGTCAGGTCGCAGCCGACCTCGCCCAGCCAATAGGGCTCGATCAGGCCGAAATCCTTGGTCACGCTCACATTGTGCTTGTCGTCGACGCTGATCAGCCGCATGTGGTGCGAGGTGTGCTGGCTTTTCGGATCGATGCAGATCCGGCCTTCCGGCGCCTCGATGCAGGCCTCGCCCGTGGCGATGACCTTGCGCAGGTCTTCCTTGGCGGTCGACTGCGCGGCCTCGACCAGCATCTTGTACATGTACACCGTCACATAGGCGTTGTAGCCCATGTCGTTGATGTACTTCTCGTCCGGGAACTTGGCCCGCCAGCGCTTCTTGAAGTCCGTCGCGGCCGGCGTGTCGACCTCCTCGAACCAGTTCGCCACCGCGTGCATGTTGGCCAGCGCCGGCGGCGCGAAGCGCTTGTGCTCGAAGCCCAGCATGATCTTGATCGAGCTGCCCATCGGGATGTCGAGCTTGGCCGCGGCCGCCTGCTCGAAGAACGAGTCCTGCGCCGCGCCGACGTTCAGCGTCATGATCCAGTCCGGCTTCGCCTTCTGGATGTTCTGAATGGTCTGGCCGAACTGCGAGACGCCGAGCGGGATGAACTCCTCGCCGATGACCTCGCCGCCCAGCTTGCCCAGAATGTCGCGGGTCCAGACGGCCGAGAGCTGGCCGAAATTGTAGTCGGCGGCGATGATGTAGACCTTCTTGCCGAACTTTTCGACCATCCACGGGATCAGCGTCGAGAACTGCTGCTCGGGCACGGCGCCGGTGCTGACCATGCTGGCGTCGCAGACCCCGCCCTCGTACTGGTTGGTATAGAAATAGAAGACGTCGGACCGGTTGACGATCGGCCGGATCGCCTCGCGCGAGGCGCTGGTGATGCCGCCGATCAGCACGTCGACCTTGTCGCGCTTGATCAGCCGGCGGGCGAATTCCTGATAGCGCGCGTTGTCCATCTGCGGGTCGAGATGCTTGATCTCGATCTGCCGGCCCATGATGCCGCCTGAATTGTTGATTTCCTCGACCGCCAGCAGGGTGCCGTTCAGCTTCGGCGCGCCCATCAGCGCGATGTCGCCGGACACGTCCTCCAGCAGGCCGATGGTGATCTTGTCCTGCGCGGCGGCGGCCGTCGCCGACAGCATCGCCAGCGCCGACAGGGCCCCGAGCCAGGGTTTCGAAGCGTTTCGTTGCATTGTTTTTCTCTCCTGTTCAGACTGTTATTGGGCCAGGTACTTCTTCGAGACCGCCGCGCCCACGGTGTATTTCGGGTCGACGAAGTTGCCGAGCCGAACCCGCCCGCACTGGCTCAGCATCATGTAGGCGTCCCATTGGTCGAAGCCGTGGTCGGCCACCATCCAGCGGATCAGCTCGCGATAGGCGATGCGCGTCGCGTCTTCCAGCGGCCGGGCGCTGCCGATCGCCATGATCATCTCGTCGCTTTCCAGCCGCGGCCATTCGATGGTCCAGCCCTTGATCACATCGACCCGGATCGTCGTCAGGCTGGCATGCTCGACCGCGACGCCGCAGACCTCGCCGTCGCCCTGGCAGGCATGCGCGTCGCCGATGAACAGCCGCGCGCCCGGCACCCGCACCGGCAGGTAGGTCACCGTGCCCGGTCCCATGTCCGGCAGGTCCATGTTGCCGCCGTGGTTGTCGGGCGTCAGCGAGCTGATCGAGTCGATCTCGGGCGAGCAGCTCAAGGTGCCGATATGTGGCTTGTACGGCAGCGTCACCCGGTCGCTCCATTCCACCGTCTCCTCGGTGACGTGCACCTTGCGCACCACCTCGGGCAGCGGGTCGTTCAGCGTCGCGGTGTAGTAGGTGCCGGTCAGGGCGCCGAACTCGGGGATCATCGCGCAGGTGCCGCGGGGCTGCGGGCCGCGCGGCCGCATGCTCTCGATATGGACCGCCAGCGCGTCGCCCGGCTCGGCGCCCTCGATCATGATCGGGCCGTTCTGCGGATTGGCGAACGGCATGCGGATCTTCTCCGACGGCTTGTCCTGCTCGGTCTTGATCTTGCCGCTGAAGGCGTCGCGGGTTTCCACCACGATCCGGTCGCCGGGACGCGCCGTCATCACCGGGTCCGTGTAAGGGCCGATGGTGAAGTGAAAGGTCTCCTGCTTCTCTTCGGTCAGCTCGTGCGTGGCGCCGGTTTCGCCCCTGCTCTCGCCGCGCAGCCCCATCAGCGAATTGCCGACCCAATCGTTCATGCCCATATGTCCGTCGCTCCCTGCTCAGGTCTTGCCCTTGCGGCGGGCGCCGCCGGCGGCCGTCTTGCGCCAGTCTGTTGCGCCCTCGAACGCGGCCGCCGCCATTATCAGCGTCGCTTCCTCGAAATGCCGGCCGACCAGCATCAGCCCCACGGGCAGGCCGCCCTTGTGCGCGCATGGCAGGGTGAACGCCGGATTGCCGCTGACATCGAACGGACAGGTATTCGCCTGCATGTTCAGCGCCAGGTCGACATATTGCTCCCGCGGACAGTCGGCCGGCGGAATCTCGCTGGCGGTGAACGGGATCGTCGGCATCGCCAGGATGTCGACCTCGTTCAATGCCTCGGCATAGGCGTCGCGCAACAGCACGCGCAGATTCTGTGCCTTGGAATGATAGCGGTTGTGATAGTTGCGGTGCAGGTATTCGCCCAGCATCAGCACCAGCTTCACCGTCTCGGCGGCATCGTTCAGGCGGCTCGACATGCCGCGCGCGAAGGCTTCCTGCATCGACAGCGGGTAGTAGCCCGGCACGTTGTTGCCGACGCCATAGCCTTTCAGCATCATCTCGGCGGCGCCTTCCAGGATGATGCCGCTCCAGATGTGCGGGCCCTCGTAATGCATCGGCACCGAGACCTCGGTGACCTTGGCGCCCTGCGACTTCAGCACGCCGATGGCCTTCCGCGCCGCGCGGTCGACGGCGGCGTCGCTTTCGGGATGGCCGAAACCCTGTTTCAGGACGCCGATGCGCAGCCCTTTGACGCCGGCATCCAGCGCGCCCATATAGTCGCCGGCGCGGGCCAGTTGCGTCCGGCTGTCGTAGCCGTCATGCCCGGCGATCACCGTCAGCAGCCGGGCCACGTCCTCGGTGCTGGCGCAGATCGGGCCGCAATGGTCGACCGAATAGGAGATCGGCATCGATCCCGTCGTCGGCACCAGGCCCCAGGTCGGCTTCAGGCCGTAGACCCCGCACCAGCTCGACGGCGTGCGGATCGAGCCGCCCTGGTCACCGCCGAGCGCCATCGGCACCTCGCCGGCCGCGACCAGGGCGGCGCTGCCGCCCGACGAGCCGCCGGCGCTGTGCTTGGGATTGTGCGGGTTGCGGATCGGTCCCGTCGCCGCGGTGTGGCTGGCGCCGGAGAAACACAGATCCTCGCAGGCCGCCTTGCCGGCGATGGTGCCGCCGGCGTCGAGGATGCGCGTCACCACGGTCGCGTCGATCTCGGGCACGTAGCCTTCCAGCAGGGCCGAGCCGTTCATCATCGGCACGCCGGCGACGCAGATATTGTCCTTGACCGCCACCGCCTTGCCGGCCAGCAGGCCGCCGCGCGCGCCCTTGATCTCGGTGCGCCAGTACCAGGCGTTGTGGGGATTGTCGGCCTCGGCCGGCCGGTGGCCCGGCGCGCGCGGATACCGCACCGGCAGCTTCGGCTCAGCCAGTTGATCGAGCCTGGCGTAGGACGCCAGCGGCCCGCGCATGATCTCGCGGAACGACCGCAGGTCGTCGTCGTCGAGGTCGAGGCCGAACGACGCGGCGATGTCATCCAGTTGATCGGTTGTCGGCAGCCTGACCGGCATCGAACCCCCCATTTCGTTCCGTCCCGCGGCACGCGGGGCGGTAAAACGCAAAAAGCCCCGAGCCCAGGAAACTGGGTCGAGGCTGCGTTGCCATGGGCACCGTGATGCCCGGAATGATCGCGAGGTACGCGCCGCGTTGCCGGACGCCATTGTCCGTGGCGGCGCGCGCCTGACTTGCCATAACGGTAAGCGGCGCCCTTGAACATTGTCAAGATGGCTGCCATGTCGAGGTGTCGTTTGACAGGACCGGGACGGCGATGTGAGGCTTCACAGCTAGCGGCGGAGGGACATTGACTGGGATGCGACGTCGACGCGAGCCGGTGCACATCGGTGTGCTGTACTCACGCACCGGGCCCTATGGGCCGATCGGCCGCGAGATGGTGAACGGCATCTCGCTGGCGGTCGACGAGGTCAACGCCGATCCCGACAACGACTTCGAGCTGGTGCCGCTGGCGCTCGACCCCGGCGGCGACCTGTATCGGTACGACGCGGACCTGCAGACCCTGATCCGCGACAAGCCGGTCCATCACATCGTCGGCTGCTACACCTCGGCCTCGCGCAAGCAGGTGCTGCCGCTGCTGGAACGTTACGACCGGCTGCTCTGGCATTCCGCGCGCTACGAGGGCTTCGAGAGCAGCGACAACGTGATCTATGTCGGCGCCGCGCCGAACCAGCACATCGTGCCGCTGGCCGCGCATATGATCCGCGACATCAGCGCCGACGTGTTCTGCGTCGGCTCGAACTACATCTGGACCTGGGAGACCACGCGCGTCCTGCAGGAGATCGTCAACGCGGCGGGCGGCCGGGTG